>JAUXGE010000130.1 GCA_030622435.1 Planctomycetota bacterium | reverse complement strand
GCCGTGATCGTCATGATCGGCACGTTCATGACGCTGCTCGACACGACGATCGTCGATATCACGTTGCCCAAGATGATCGCCGAACTGAACACCGACCCGCTGGGCATTCAGTGGGTCGTCATTACCTATCTGACCGCCGCCGCCGTTGCGATGACCACCGTGCCATGGTTGGGCGCGAAGATCGGGCATAAGCAGACCTATATCCTCGGGATGCTGATATTCGTCCTCTCCAGCGCCGTCTGTGGGCAGGCGTGGAACACCGCTTCGATGAACACGGCGCGGGTTGTCCAGGGCTTTGGCGAGGGACTGGTCGTACCCATCGTGATGACCATCCTCTATGAGGTATTTCCCAAGAGGGAACGCGGCCTGGCGATGGGAATCTTCGGGCTGGCCGCGAGCTTCGCTCCCGCGGTCGGGCCGACCGTCGGCGGCATTCTGACCGAGCACTTGTCCTGGCGCTGGATTTTCTACGTGAATCTCCCCGTTGGCGGCGTGGGCATACTGCTTGCGGTGTTCCTCTTGCACCGGTCCAAGCCGGCGAGTGAAACGGCGAAGCCGTTGGATGGCGTTGGGTTTGGGATCATGGTGGTCTGGGTCTGTTCCCTGATCGTATTCCTGGCGAAGGGGCAGCAGTGGGGCTGGTGGCATTCCGACCTCGTCGTCCTGCTCGCCGCCGTCTTTGCCCTGAGCTTCCCGGCCTACATTCTGTGGGAACTCCGAGCGCGTCAGCCCTTGACGGAGATGCGCTTCTTTCGATCGCCGACTTTCGCGCTCACGATTGTGGTTACTGTTCTCTCCAGCATGACGATGTACGGCGCCTTCTTCCTCCTCCCCTTTTATATGGAGAGACTTCGGCTCTACCCAACGCTTACGGCCGGGCTCGTTCTGCTGCCGGGCTCGCTCGCGATGGCCGTTTCTGTTATCGCCGGGGGTATCCTTGCCGACAAGTGGGATGCGAAAAAGGTCCTGCTCTTCGGCATGTTGGGCCTGGTGATTGCAACCTACCACTTTTCGACGCTGGACCTCTATACGGATAAGCTCACCGTCGCACTCAACTTTTGTCTGTGGGGAATCATGGCTGGCCTGGTCTTTCCCACGACCGCGCTCATCGCGTTCAGTGCCCTTGAGCCACATCAAATCAACATGGGCTCCAGCATCCAGAACATGAGCCGCTTGCTCGCCGGTAGCCTGGGTACTTCGATTGCCGTCACCATGCTGGAGCGACGGTCGGATACCTTCTTTGATGCCCTTAGCCAAAAGCTCACCTACGCCAGCCCGGCCATGCGCACCTTCTCGGCCCATTTGCCGGCGTACTTCGCGCGGACGGGCGTCGACCCCATTACCGCCCAGCAGAAAGCCAGTGCGCTAATGGAGCTGCACATCCAGGCTAATGCGACCGCCTATGCCTTCCAAAGTGCTTTCCTGTATTTAGCGGCCTTCTCGGTGATTGGCGCGGTGCTGGTCCTGGGCATCAAGCATAGGAAGCGTGCCGGCATGAAAGTCGCCTTGCATTGAACGCGTGGGTAGTTCGGGTGATTCGGCATAATTCGTAACTCGTAATTCGTAATTCCCCTCCCCCTCCTTCATCCCTCATCCTTCATATTTCATCCTTCTCCGTGATCGCTCAACAGAGCCCCCAGAGCGAGCGCCCGTGACGTTATTCCTGTAGAGGGCGATGCCGCGCCCGGCGCGACGCCCCCTCGTAACAGAGGAGCTTCCGCAATGCCCAAAGTCGTCTCCAACCGCCGCAACGTCCAGGGCTCAACCGCCCCAACGCCCCCCAAACACTCCCTTCGCAGCTCCATGGACGAACTTCACGAAAAAAAGATACCAAACGAACCCATCTGGAAGTGTGACTTTACGCACCCCGCGCGTCGAGAATCTTGTGGGTGCGTGACCGTTATTGTCCGTATGGCCTGTGGTCGTGGACCTGATCGTGGCAGGTTGATGATGGCGTCCGTATACCGCCGGTGGGGCGGCTGTGCTACATGACGGCGTCGCCCGGGTTTGAAAACCGGGGGCACCCGCCCCTCGAGCGTCGGGTCTGCTGACCCGACCTACTCTTCCGTTCGAGGTGTTTCGATGTCGCGTAGGCGGACTTCGACATCCATCGCGCCGGTGGTGACCAGGGCCTTTTGTCTGTGCAGTTCCATGCGGACTATTCTTGCCGGGCGTTTCAGCGACTTGATAAAGACCGGATCGCCGGCCTCGAGACCGTTGACCCACTTCGTCCATTCGTCGAATGACTTTTTCGACTGCTCGAATTCCTCGCGGCGGCGTTCATACTTGACGCGGTTCTGTTGCGCTTCGAGTTCGGCATCACGAGCGGCACGGCGGGCTTCCTCGGCCTCTCGCCGAGATTTCAATGTTCCGGCGATGGCCATGTTCAGTGCCCTGGTCCTGTCATGCAGGAACCATTTCGCCCGTTTGACCAATCCGATGGGCATACCCAGTCGCCTGGCGATGATCAAAGCGTTGCTGTTGCCCGGCTCGCCGATACGCACGCGGAACGTCGGCTCGAGCGAATCGGGATCGAACTCGACGGCCGCATTGTCCACTCGAGGGGTCGTGTAGGCGATCGCCTTGAGTGTGGAAAGATGGGTAGTAACTATGGCCTTCGAGCGAAGCTTCAGCAGTTCCGAGACGATGGCCTGCCCGATGGCCGCACCCTCGTCCGGGTCGGTGCCGGCGCCCAACTCGTCGATCAGCACGAGTGATCGCTGGCCGCTCTCGCGCAGGATCGCCAGCAGCGTGCCCAGGTGCGAGCTGAACGTTGATAGTGATTGTTGCAGGCTCTGCTCGTCACCGATGTCGATGAAGATTTGGGTGTAGACCGGCAGCCGGGATCCTTCTCGCACCGGGATCGGAATGCCACACTGTGTCATCAGTGCCAACAGGCCGATCGTCTTGAGGGTCACGGTCTTGCCGCCGGTGTTCGGGCCCGTGACGACCAGAACGTCGAAGTCGTCCCCGACACGAATGTCGATCGGAATGACCTCCCTCTTCGGGCCTCCCTCCTTCGCCTCGCTTTCGAAGAGTTCGATCAGGAGGGGATGTCGCGCGTCATGCAGGTCGAGCACACCATTCTCGTCGATCTCGGGGCATGTGCACGATCGAGCCCTGGCGTAGAGGCACTTGGCCGTCACGAGGTCCAGCACGCCGACGGCCCGGACCGTTGCCAGGATTGCCCGGCCGTTGGCATGGACCTCCTGTGTGAGCAGCCGGAGGATTCGCGTGATCTCCTTGTTCTCCGCCTCACGAAGCCGGATGATCGAGTTGTTGAGTTCGACCGACTCGGCCGGCTCGACGAAGAGGGTCGATCCGGTATCGGAACTCCGGTGGATGATGCCGGGAATGCGCCCGCGTTGCTCCGCCTTGAGGGGCAGCACCATCCGGTCGTTGTGGAACGTGGCCCCTGAGTATTGCAGCATCCTCGAAAAACTGGTCTGTCTAAGGATGCGATCGAAGACGCCTCGAATCCGGCTTCGGGCCTGCTCGATAGCACTCCGGATCGACGCAAGCTTCGGCGAGGCATAGTCCCGAACCTGCCCGCGCCCATCGACGACCTCGTTGATGGATTCGCCGATCGGACTCAAATCGACAATCTGGCTGCGCAGCGGATCGAGCGAGGGCGAGTCCGGGGCAACCCTCTCGAACCAGGCGCTGAGACCGGCCGTCGTCATGAGCGTCTCGGCAATCGAGGCGAGGGCGCCCGGTTCGAGCGGTGCGGGGAAGGCCGAGGCATGCACGTACTCGCGAACGTCGTGCACACCGGTCATCGGCGGGAGCGATCCTGAGTCGATGATCTTCGAGAGTTCACGGACCTGCCTGAGCCAGGTGCGAATGACCTTGGTCTTCGTGGAAGGCGTGACCGTTCGCGTCATGTGCTTGCCCAGCGAGGTCCGGCAGTAGGCGGCCACCGTCTCGCGGGCTCGGTCGAACTCGAGTTTTGTCAGGGTTACATCGTTCACGTCTGTTAGTTATATGCAAATCACAGGTTTGAATCGAGTCCGGAACAGGGTCCGTTTTCCTCACATCTTTACATCCACACCGGCCGACTACGAGGCTATAATACACCGAGCCCGTGCGTGGAATCGAACCCGGACGCCGGGGAAAGGGGGAACAAGGGCATGATGTCTGCGTTGTATCGTAGAAAAACGACCAGAAACCGGTTTGCGGCGTTTGTCGCCTTGTTGGCCATAGCCGGACTGTCTCCCGGCACGTCGGCGGACGGGCCGGAGGTCTACAAGCTCGCCGATCTCAAGGCGCTTGAGAAGGCGTTCGTCCAACTCGCCGACACGATTCGACCATCGGTCGTCGCGATCAGGACGTATCAGGCGAGGGATCCACACGACGCGGACGCACGATCCGTTCTTCGCCCCTTCAGCCAGGGCAGCGGCTTCGTCATCTCATCGGACGGGCATATCGCCACCAACCGCCACGTGATCGAAGACGCGGACGTAATCTCCGTCATCCTCAACACCGGACTCAGATACGACGCGACCGTCGTCCAGAGCGATCCACGGAGCGATCTGGCCGTCCTCTCGATCGATGCCGAGGGTCTGGCTGCCGTGCGTTTCGGCGACCAGGCGAAACTGAAGGTCAATCAGTGGATCTTCGCGTCAGGCAACCCCTTCGGGCTGGCCAACGACGACGGGCGGACCTCGACGACCTACGGTGTCATCAGTGCGTTGGGTCGGCAGATGACGCACAGGCTCGTGGGCGACTCGAACACGGAATACTACGGGAACATGATCGAGACGTCGGCGACGATAAACCCCGGCAGCAGCGGTGGCCCGTTGTTCAACCTGGATGGTGAGGTCGTAGGCATTGTAACCGCCATCGAAACGAGTTCCGGAGCCAGTGAAGGGCACGGGTTCGCGATCCCGGTCGACAGGAACATCCGCCGCATCCTCGATACGCTAGAGACCGGTGAGACCGTTCGCTACGGATTCCTCGGGGTCCAGGTGCGCGACGTCGATGCCCCGTTCTCGAAGCTCGTGGTAGACTCACGCGTGCATCGAGGTGCTCTCGTGCACAGCATCGACTTCCGCAACGGCCCTGCGGCAAAGGCGGGTCTCAAACCACAGGACATCGTAATCGAGTACGACAGTGTGGCGATCGAGGACTTCGATCATTTCGTACGCCTCGTGGGCTTCACTCCCGTCGGCACGGAGATCCCCATCACGTATGTCCGAAGCGGCGTCAAACGCACGACCGTCGTGACCGTCGGTGATCGGGCCGAACTCGTCAGCCGCGGAAGCCGGCGCGAGTAGCGGAGGGTGGCCCATGGCTTCAGCCGTGGGGGACTCGAATCGCAGTGCCGGGGGCCCATGGCTTCAGCCGTAGGGGACCCCATTCGTCGTTTCCCCCAGACAGGTACCCCAACCCCAATCCGGAGTCGCCAATCCGCAATCGTCTGCTGCGGGACTCGAATCTTCGTGTCACCCACGGCAACGTCTCTCACCCTTTGTCTTGACAGGCGGCCTTCCTCGCGTCACGCAGAGGTGCGTTACGGACACGGCTCAGAGACCTCGAACGGATAGGTAATCCCCCGGAAAGCATCCAGCGCTAGCGTCACGTCGGTTATGTTGAGGAGCTGATCGGGTAGTGCCGGTTCAATGTCACTACGAGCCTTACTCGGAGCCCCGGCGAGGTTCTTGAACTTGTCCAGCAATGCCGTGACGTCGGTGCTGATCCCGACCGATCCGTCCGGCGGACCGCAGGGGTCTGTGCTGCAGTCCCTGACGACGTCTCCCCAGACACTCGTAGCGAACTCCAGCGGGGGCGAGTAGTTCAACTCGGCGGCCCGGTCGCAAGTCTGCTCGACTGATTGCACGACATATGCACCTCCCGGGACAATGGCTTCATGATAGACATTGATGACACCATCGAGGCCCCAATCCCGAAATAGCGGTTCACACTGGAGTGTCGCGGCCGTGTAAATGTTGTCTGCGAGCCCCGGTGCCGGTCCACACCCCTCACCCGGCGGCTGATCCTGACCCGCATTCTCGCAATACTCGGACGGCTCACCCACCCACATGATCGTTTCGTTGTATGCATCGAACGGTGCCGGAAGATCGACCAAGGTAACGCGCATGGCCGTCTGCATGCCCGGATTGCCGCCGATGAAAGAGAGATGCCGGTTCTTGGCCACGATCGGATCTTCCGTTTGGGGGGCGTCGAAAACCGGACAGGGGCACTGAGGCGGAGCGATGGGCACGCCGGATTCCGTCCAGGCCGGAATGAATGCCTCCCAGTCATCGCAATCCACATCCGCGTCGGAGTCGAAATCACCCGGCTCACATTCAGGACTGACCGACCCTCCGGCGGCGAGGCATAGAACGAACGCATCGTAGTCCGCGGATGCGATGAAACCGTCATCGTCGAAATCGCCTGGGCATGTTCCCGTGTCAAACCTCAGCACTTCGCCATGTTGCGAGGTCCAGTTGAGAGGAGCGAAGTAGATGTACCGACCATCAAACGCGGCATCGGCATGCCCTTCGAAACCGTTGGTGATGCCGAGCGTGCTCGGGTCGAACGTCTCCCACGCCGCTGTGTCCGAGAAGCCACCCGCAGGGTCGTATCGGAGCATTTCGCTGTGACAGGTCGTCCCGTTATGGCAGGGCACAAACCACACATACTGTCCGTCGTAGACGCCACCAATATACCCGTCGGGGTCGTCCCCGACGCCGTTGTCGCCGGGATCGAAGGCTTCCCAGGAGGCGGCGTTGTCGAACACGCCTTCCGTATCGAATCGAAGGACCTGTCCGTGCTGAATCGGATCATCCCAGTACGGCACGAAGTATATGTGGCGCCCGTCGAAAACGGCGCCGACGTAGCCGTCCGGGTCGTTTCCGACACCGTTCTCCCCGGGATCATAAGCACTCCACGATGCCACATCCGTAAAGTCGCCCGTCGTGTCGTACCGCCGCACTTCCCCATGGTGCGCCGTGTCGGTCGTGCAGTTGGGTACGAAGTAGACGTATCGACCGTCGAAAGCGGCACCTACGTACCCGTACTGGTCTCCAACGCCGTTGGCGCCGGCGTCGTATGTGGACCAGGATGAGGCGTTCTCGAAATCCCCGGTCGTGTCCAGTCGCAGGACCTCACCGTGATGCACGGTGCCGTTGTCGTACGGTGAGAAGTAAACGTATCGCCCGTCGAAAACACCGCCCGCGTATCCGTCTGGATCGTCGCCCACGCCATGATCTCCGGCGTCGAAAGCCGCCCAGGAAGCTGGGGAATCAAAGACGCTGTTCGTGTCGTATCTGAGTATTTGTCCGTAGCTACCGCTGCCGTTGTTGTAGGGAGTGAAATAGATGTACCGGCCGTCGTACACCGCGAACATGAACCCCTGGGGGTCGTCTCCGATACCGTTGGCACTCGGGTCGAACGTTGCCCAGGAGGAAGCCTCTTCGAGATTGCCGACCGTGTCGTAGCGCAGCACCTCGCCATGATAGCCGCTGCCGTTGTCGAACGGGACGAAGTATACGTACCTTCCATCGAACACCGCGCCCCAGTAGCCGTCGGGGTCAGTCCCCACACCCAACTCGCCCGGGTCGACCGTACGCCAGGCGCAAGCGCGCGTCATGTCCACGTCTGCCATAACGCTTGCGGGTGTGAGGGCAACGTACGCCATCAGCAGCGCGCACCAATACCCAATTGTCATACGACTTCGCATGATTGTTCTCCTCGTCAACAGACGCAGCAGGTTGTCCTTCCCACACTCAATACGCACTCAACGACCCAAACCCCGCACAGATTTCCTTCGGTCAAGGCTGCACAGCAAGTTGATCGAATGCGCGGTGCCTGAATCGCTCAACCGGGGAGACCGGGGCGGACCGCGTGCTCGGCGACCCCGACGGCTATCGGGGTGGACCCTACCTGCGCCGAGCCTGATCGCGGGGGGTACTGACGAACCCGTGCGTTAGGTGAGGATGGTAAACCAGTGCGAGGACACGGCACGATGCCAGAGTGGTCGTTCGCGCAAACAGGTCAGGGCTTCAAGGGCAAGGCTCGGAGAACGGATATGGTTGCCCCCGAAACGCATCCAGGATGTAGCTGACTTCGATAATGTCCAGGTTGCCGTCGGGAACCTCGGGCTGGAGGTCACACGCCTCCATCGGTGGTGCGTATGGGAGATTCCGGAACCGATCCACGCCCGCCACCGCATCAATGATGTCAACGCTGCCGTCGGGCGGCGCCCACTGCCCGTACGCAAACGGGCCGACAACGTCACCCCATAACCCCGTCCTGACTGCGGCTTCGTCCACGATCGTCTGATCGCTCAGCTCGACCCGAACCGTGTACGTCGAATCCGGAACGATCTCTCGACCGTGCGCGTGCGCCGTAGTCCATTCGTCCGGCAACCGCAGCACGGGTGTGTCGAGAAGACGGCCCTCGTGATTCACGTACTTGACCACGCACGGGTGGTCTGTAGAGGTCAGCCGTAGCGCGACGGGCTCCGTTCCTTCCGGTGGTGTGATAGCCACGTACCTCGAGCCCTCGGCTTCGACGCGGAACACCTGTGGACCACACGTAAGCCGATGGATCTGAAGATCATCGATAGCCGCCTCCACCAAAGAGCCGTCCCCCTCGTCCGAGGCGACGAACCGAAGCTGGACCTGAGAGGTCGGCACACCGAAGTCGCCAATGCGAAAATCGTGATAGACCCACCCGCCTGCGGTGCCCGAACCGGTGGGCCCGACCGTCTCGACGTTGGCCCACTCGGCACCACCGTCGAACGAAATGTCCACAAGGAAGACGTCTGCGTTCGGTGACGCGCCGGTGTCATTCGAGTACCACCGCCAGTAGCTGACGGCGGCGTCCTCACCGGCCAGATCGTAATCCGGCGACAGCAGCGTCGTCTTGCCGCCGTCCACGTCATTCACCCACACCTCACCGCCCGGGGTGCCCTGCCCCGTCACCCAGCACTGTGTTCCGGACGGTGTGTGGTCGTCCTCGGGTTGAGCGTCGGTACCGTTGGGGTCAACACGAACCCACACGCCGGTCGTGGCATCGTCGTCCGGGGCGCCCACGGTCCACCCGGTGTCCGCCTCCATGTCGTCATCCATCCACGGTTCGATGTTGATCACGTTTGCCGCATACACCGAAGCCGGCGCGTCTTGCGGCGATGCCGTCACGCTGCCTGACGCCGATTCGGCAAGGAAGTAGTACTCAATGACCGATCCACACGAAGCGGCCGGAAGCGTCGCCTCATACGACGACCCGCCCAGCGACGTGAGCATCGAGGACGTGAACGCGCCGCCGTTCCCGATGCGAGCCAGGACTCGAGCACTGCCGGGAGTGAGCACGCCGCCGATATCACGGATGTCCACGCGCACAGCCGTTTGCGTGTCGGGTGCCATGTAGCCCGGCAAACTGTCCGGAAATACGAAGGTAAACTCGAACAGAGCACGCGCCAGCACGGCGACGGCCTCGAAGTTCTCCTCGCCCGTCGGAATGATCTGATCGGCAGGGAGCAAAAACCCCGTGTCGCCTGTATCGCGGAGTTCGAACGTCCAGGCCAAGATACCCTGGTCCACGTAGCTCCAGTCGGCACAGCCTCCCGACACTGTGTACAGGGTCATCGCACCGCCTCCGGCCCTGTAGGTTTCGCCATGCACGTCAAGGATTGCCGCAGCCATCTGACCGTTCAAGTCCCTGAAGGTGGTCCGGTCCGGCTCAGGCGGCTCTTCACTAACGTAGCCGTAGCGCGAGAGAATCAGTTGCCCGTAGCTGTGGAAGTCAATGTGGGCTGCAATGTGTGGGTGGGCCATGATAAAATCGCGCATCGCCTGGTTTTCGGGCTCTGAGAATGGGGCAGTGCCTCGATAACCGTTACTGCACGGATCGCCGCTGGAGCCGGCATCGTCGCCCCACGCCACACCCCAGTTGCGGTTGTTGTCCACGCCGAAGCAGGCGCCTCCGTTGTCGCGGCGATTCTTCCGCCACATCCGATCGACATCCCAGCTATAGACATACCCGTCGGGGTTGACCATGGGGACGATGTAGAAGACCACCTCATCGACCATCGCCTGCACATCGAGATCGATGTCGTACAGCGTGACTAACGTATCGGCGATGTACATTGTCGTCATGGGTGTGATCCACTCGCGCGCATGCTGTGTTCCGTTGAACAAAACGGCGGGGGCGTCCGAGCCTTCCTCCAGGCTGCTGATGCGCAGGCCGTAGATCGTCCGATCCTCCAGGCTCTGCCCGATCGTCAGCTTCGTCACGAGGTCGGGGCGAAGTGACACCAACTCGTCCATCAATGCGTTGACTTCGTCGTACGTTCTGTAATCCTCGAACCACCCGGCCGGTGCCCGCGCCGGTCTCTGCTGATCGATCAACGCCTGAATGTTGTCGTGCACGACTTCGAACGCCAGCCCGCTCTCGCGCAGGCCGGCCATGTCCTGGGGTGCCACGCGAAACGGAACCGTCCCTATCCCGACACGATCCGACCACGGGTCCTGGCTGAGGCGCAGCATCGTCTCGATGTCATCCTGCGACGTCAGCGTAACCCGCACGAGCTTGTGATCGTCGTACCGGACGCGATGCGGTGTCTGTCCCTCGGATGCCGCGACACATAAAACGGCCACGGCAAACACAGGACACAGCGTCTTGAGGAAAAAGTGCATTCCAATACTCCCGGATGGTGTGCGTCGGGCATGATCCCCCCCTTTGGAGTATCCGCCTGAAACCATTCTACCCGCTCGCAACACTGGAGGGCAACCGAAAACGAGGGACTTCCGCACTCGGATCGGGGGATGGCGGGAGACACCGGCCTCGCGGAACTGCGCCGGACACCTCAGAGCGTGCCTGCCGACGGGCAGTGCTTGGCGAGTGTGCAGTGATTACAGTCGGGCTTGCGAGCCGGGCAGACTCTGCGACCGTGCCAGATGAGGGAGTTCCCCATGAAGATCCAATCCTTCCGTGGAAGTATTTCCATCAGGTCCCGCTCGATCTTCACCGCGTCCTTGCCGTCCTTGCTCGACCAGGTGAGTGCCATCCTTGTGGCAAGGCGTCCGACGTGCGTGTCGACTACCACACCTTCGCACTTGCCGAACGCGCTGCCCAGCACGCAGTTCGCCGTCTTCCGCGCCACGCCGGGAAGCGTCAGAAGGCCTTCCATCGCGTCGGGAACCTTACCGTTGAAATCCTCGACTATCTTCCGGCAGCTTCCCTGGATACTCTTGGCCTTTTGATGGAAAAAGCCGGTCGAGTGGATGATCTC
>JAUXGE010000080.1 GCA_030622435.1 Planctomycetota bacterium | reverse complement strand
TTGCCCTTGCGGTGGATGCGCCGGACGTCGTCGGCCGTGTACGCCATTTCGAAGGTCTTGCTGTAGTGGCGCACCATGCGGTGGATCAGGTCGATCTGTTCGAGCGCGATGCGTACGCCGCCGCCGGTCTTCATGGTGCTGGGCGGAACCCAGGCCGCCCAGAACTGAGCGCCGACCCCGCCCTCCCGAAGCCGCGGGATGTCGGTGTGCGTGTCCTCCTGCCGCTGGGCGAGGTCGCACTGAACGAAGGGCGAGTCCCCCTGGTCGCGCAGATGCCACGGCAGATCGTTGTGGCCGTCAATGACAATGGCGGACCGGTGGATGCGCAGGGCCTTGTCGGTGAGGACGACGGGGCCGCGCTGGTCACCCGTGGCTGTCGTATTGCCGCCGTGCGAATCACACGCCGCGAGGGCCGTTCCCGCAGTCGATGGCGCGCGGCAGGATACGACGAGCGGGAGCGTGGCTAACAGGATCAGGCAGGCTGTTTGTTTCATTATCAGGCTTCTCCGTCCAAAATTCGTGACAAGCACTCTCGGCCGTCGGACTTTGGCACCCACAAAGCCAAAGTTGGTGGGTCGATGACCCACCCTGCCGGCTCGTTGTCTCGTCGACCCCGGTGTCCCAGTCCCGGAGGGACGACAGTTCGTAGCCCACGGCGTAAGCCGTGGGACCAGAGCCCGGTCTCGACGCATTCAGTCCCGTAGGGACGGCACTCCATCCTCACACATGTTGCGCATCCGACCTCCACGATAATCCGCGTGTCGCCCCCATGGGGCTAATAGCACGTTGCCCGTCCTTATCCCCACGGCTCACGCCGTGGGCTGATGCCTTTCGCCCCTACGAGGCTTGTTCGTCTCTCGACGGTATCGATTGCATGCGTCAGGCCTTCGGCTGATATCTTTCGCCCTTACGGGGCTTGTCTCCCTCTCGACGGTACCGTTTGTTAGCGTCAGGCCTTCGACTAATGACGCACACCGCCGCGATACGTATTCCAAAGCAAGTGTATTGCAGCTCCTGGTGGGTGGCGTCATTCAGGCATCACGGTGCCCACAAGGTACAAAGCTCCATTATCCAACTGAGCACTAGGGCCGAATCGCGCCGTACTTCTTGCAGACTTCAATCAGGCGATCGATCGGGATCGCCTCGCACTTTCGCCCCTTGAAGCCGGTCACGGTTGTGGCCCGGAGCAGGCTGTTGATTACGGCCTCCTCGGTGGCTTCCTTCGTGGCCTGGAACAGCGGGGATAGATGCTCGTCTCGGAGAATCACACCATCCCGGGTCCGCCCCTTCGCGCGGTGCGGGACGCGAACGGCTTCGGCCGTGGAGAAGGCGATCACGTAATCACCGCTCCCGTGTGTCATGGGAGACCCGACGGCCGCGAGCCCCAGCAGGGCTCGCTTGGCAATGCGTCGAAGCTGTCGGGCATCGACCGGGGCGTCCGTCGCGACGACGACGATGCAGGATCCCCCGTCGGACGACGGGCTATCGTGAAGCTCCTTCAAGTAGTAGCGTCCGAGTTCCCGCCCAACCGGCGCTCCGTTGACCGTGAGAACGCCGCCGAAGTTCGTCTGCACCAGTATGCCGAGGGTGTATCCACCCAGCGATTCAGGCAGGTGCCGAGAGGCCGTGCCGATCCCGCCTTTCCAGCCCAGGCATCGCGTCCCCGTACCGGCGCCGATCGATCCCTCCTGGACCGGGCCTCCACGGGCGGAAGCGATTGCGGTAACAACATCGCCCGGCCCGACGCGGCGCGCGCGAATGTCGTTGAGGTAGCCGTCGTTCGTCTCTGCGACAACGGGGTTGATGGACCGCACGTGGCCGTTGCCCTCGAGGCTGAGCATGTACCCGACGAGGGCGTTGGCGGCGGCGAATACCGAGAGGGTGTTGGTCAGGACGATGGGGGTTTCCAGCGTCCCGAGTTCCGCAACCTGGGTCGAACCGATCAGCTTGCCGAAGCCGTTGCCGACGACGATGGCCGCGGGAACCTTCTGCTGGAACACGTTGCCACCATGCGGCACGATGGCCGTGACGCCGGTGCGCGTGCTGTCACCGCCGATCAGGGTCCGATGGCCGATGCGTACGCCTCCGACGTCCGTGATTGCGTTCAGCGGTCCCGGGGGCAGCACGCCGATTTCGAGGCCGATGTCCCGTGCCCGAGGTCGTTCCGATTTCTCTGAACCCCGGCCAGGGTTTGCGCCGCCGGTCGAGGCTGTAGCCGTGAGCGCGTGGAGGCTCAGCACTGCCGCAGAGCCGACGATCAGAAGTCGCAAGCGATCCGTGGACTTGCATCTTTGTGCTGCTAATAGTTCTTCAGCCATCATGCTCGTATCCGGATCGCCTCGCGTCCGTCCAATCCTTTCTTCCGTCATCAAGCAGTTCGCCCGCTTCCCAGTACTGCAAGGCGGGATACAAACGCCGACAGGTCCTTACGGGAACTTACCACCGAAGACCGTCTCGAGCAAAGCTGAGAGGAACCAACCAGTGTATCATTCCGATATAGGGGTACGTGGTCGGGGTTACGACTGATTCCGATGACGGGTCGTCTGCCGTGCCGCCGATAGGGTGTCCGGCGCCACCCGGACTCGACATCCGGCACAATAAGGAGGCAAACCATGCTGCGTCACGTTTTCGCCTGCTGTCTGGCCTTTTCCCTCGCTTTGGTCAACACGCAGGCCGGTCCACCCCAGGAGGGTAGTGGCCCCGACATAGCCGAGTCCATGGCAAAGGCGGCCGGCAAGAACGCGGACAAACCATCGGACGGGAGCAGCGGTCCGAAGTTCGAGGACGTGACGAAGGACATGAAGTCCCAAACGGGGCTGTTTACGCTGTGGTCCTACCCGGCAAGTGCGAAGGACAAGGACAGCGAGAAGCTGCTTGCTCAGATCCCAAGCGGGTTTCTCGGCGAGAAGTTCATGCTGTCACTGAGCTTCTCCGGCGGCGGGTTCTTCACCGGCTTCCCGCTGGAGGAGCGGGTCGTCCAATGGGAGATCCACAACAAGCAGTTGCTGCTGGTCGAGCCGGAGACCCGATTCAGAACTGAGGGCGGGAACACGGTCGCCGATGTCGTGCGGCGCACATATCCCGACCGCATCCGCGCTGCCGTGCCCATTATCACCAAGTCCCAGGGCGGAGATCCGCTGATCGATTTGGGTCCGATGCTCAAGAGCAATTTCGCCGACATTGCCTGGATGGGTGGCGGAGGGATCAACGCGTTGCTCAGCAAGTGGACGAAGAAGAAGACGTTTCCGCTTAACGTGGAGATTGCCACGGAGCTGGCCATGCGCCGTCCATCCCCGCCCGGCTCCTACGACAAACGCACCGTGCACTACAGCTTCTGGAAGCTTCCCGAGAGCGACTACAAACCGCGTGTGGCCGACGACCGGATCGGGTACTTCCTGACCACGCACCAGGACTGGGGCAAGCCGATCGAGGCGCGCGATCTGTTCAACCGCTACATTGACCGATGGCACTTGGTCAAGCGGGATCCGAAGCTGCTTCTCTGCGAGCCCAAACAACCGATCATCTTCTACATCGAGAAGACAGTACCCGTGCGATACCGGCGGGCCGTGCGCGACGGCATTCTCGAATGGAACCGGGCGTACGAGAAAGTCGGCTTTGTCAACGCGGTCGAGGTCAGGCAACAGACACGGGACAACGAATGGAAGGATCTCGATCCCGAGGACATGCGTTACAGCTTCATCCGCTGGATCGTGACCGGCGGTTCGTTCGCGATGGGGCCTCATCGCTCGAACCCGTTCACCGGGCAGATCTACGATGCGGACATCGTCTTCGATGACTCGATGGTTCGCTCTTTTGTCGAGCAGGCCGAGCAGTTGCTTCCCTCGACGGCGACGGAGTTGATGATGCGCGATCCCGCCATGCGACAGTTCCTCGAAACGCACCCGCAATGGCGTCGCCAGCAGCACGAGTGGGAGACACTTGTCCTGGGTGAGGACAGGAGCGGTGAAGAGGCGGTGCGCGATGCCATGCGAAAACGTCTCAACGCGCGGGGATATTTCGGCTGCGACTACGCCGAAGGCATGCAGCACCAGATGGCAGTCGCCCGCGCCATGCTCGTGGGTCAACCCCCGGAGGTTGTCGAGCGGTTCCTATACGACACGATCAAGGAAACGGTTACGCACGAGGTGGGGCATACTCTGGGCCTACGGCACAATTTCGCGGCCAGCTCGATCTACACACTGGATGAGATAAAGCGGCGGCGCACGACCGGCGAGGCACTGGTAGGCTCGATCATGGATTACAACCCGATCCTCCTGTTCGACGAGGAAGAGCCTGAGGGGCACTTCGTCACGCCGACGATCGGCCCGTATGACTACTGGGCGATCGAGTACGGCTACCGGCCTGCCGACGGCTCGTACAAACCGAAGAAAAACGGGGACGAGGAGAAACCGGACGCAGAGACCGAGGCGGAGAGTGAGGCGGCGGCCGACAAAGATGATCCTTTGAAGAAGGTCTCGAAGGAGACCCTCGACCAGTTGCCGCCCGAGGTCAAGGAACTCCTCGAGTCGGACGAGGCGAAGGAGATGATGGCCGCGAAGGCGTCCCAGAAGAAGCCGGAGCCGGATCCGAAACCGGCCGGTCCGACCTTTACGGGACCCAATGCGGCCGAGCTCGAGATGCTGCACGACATTGCCTCGCGCTCGGGCGAGCCCGAACTGGTCTATGCGAGTGATATAGATACGACCATCCTGGGACCTGATCCGCGATCCAACCGATTCGACATGGGTGCTGATCCGATCGAGTGGGCTCAAATGCGAATAGACCTGGTCAATCGGCGAATGGATAACATCCTGGAATGGTCTGTCAAGGAGGGAGAGAGCTGGTACCACTTGCGCCAGTCCTTTATCACGCTCCTATTCGAGAAAGTACGAGTGCTGAACTACGTCGGTAAATACATCGGTGGGCAGTACACGACACGTGCACACCGGGGCGACCTTGATGCGAAACCACCATTCGTGCTTGTAGATCCCGCAAAGCAGCGCAGGGCACTGGAGTTCATTTCGAAGAATCTGTTCGATGACAGTTTCTTCGAGATTCCACCCGAGCTGCTCAATCATCTCGCGGCATCACGGTGGGTTCACGCCGGGGCGAGCATCAACCTGATGGTCGACTTCCCCATCCACAGAATCATCGGGATGTTCCAGTGGATGAACCTCTCCAACCGGATGTTCCCCAACATCCTGCGCCGCATCCAGGACGCCGAGATGAAGACGACCGCCGAAGACAAGTTCACGGTGGCCGAGTACCTGCAGCTTGTTCAGAACGCCTGTTGGGCTGACTCGTTGGACATGAACAGGATCAACTCTGAGACTTGGAAGGATGCGTCGCCTCTGATTTCGAGTATCCGCCGGTCTCTCCAACGTGAGTATCTGTCAATCGTCGAGCCGCTCGTGAGAACATCACCGGGTTGGGTGGTATCGCCTGACCTGCACGCCATGGTTCAGCAGTGTCTCCGTCGGTTAAGTCAACGGATTGACGATGCACTGGAAGCCCGTAAACTCGACTTCGCCTCGGAGAGTCATCTGACGGCTTGCAAGTCGCGCATTGAACGCATGCTCGAGCCTGAACTGAGAGAGTTCGGCTTCTGACAAACAAGCGTGGCTATTCACGCAGTTCGCGTCTTTTCCGAGCCGCGACCGTGAGGGAGCGGAATACTTGGAGTGGACGAAATACGCGGAAGCAGCAGCATGCAAAGAAGCACTATTGAGGAATCACTACACTAGCAGATTGGCAGGGGAACGTGTCAGGTCCGAACCTCCGGATCAAAGCCGACAAGGCCCGTCCAACGCCGAAAGGACGGGCCTTCCTTATGCGCCCAATAAGAGAATGGTGCATTCCTCGACCGGGACTGGGAAACCATAGATCCGAGATCCCCGCCACAAGTTCTTCAACGGGCGATCAACCTTCGGACTCCTCGGCGACGAACTGGGTTTCGCAAAGGGTGTGGTATAGGGGGCAGCGATCGAACAGCTCCTTGTGCGTGCCGGTGTCCAGGATACGACCCGCATCCATGACGACGATACGATCCGCGAATTGGATGGTGCTGAGGCGGTGTGCGATGATCAGCGTTGTACGGCCTTTCGCGAACTTGCGCAGGGCGGACTGGATCTTGGCCTCGGATTCCGTGTCGATTTGACTGGTGGCCTCGTCGAAGATCAGGATCGGTGCATCGCGGAAGATCGCCCGCGCGATGGCGAGCCGTTGCCGTTGCCCGCCGGAGAGGGTCGAACCTCGCTCCCCTAATCGAGCTTCGTACCCACCCGGGATGTTACGGATGTACTCGTCGGCCGAGGCGCGGCGGGCGGCGTCCTGGACTCGTTGTTTGTCGATGGATGCCTCGCCGTAGCCGATGTTCTCCACCGGCGTCCCGGCGAAGACTATCGCCTCCTGGCTGACAAGCCCGATCTGAGAGCGAAGGCTTGCCAAGGTGGCATTGCGGAGGTCGACGCCGTCATAGAGGACCTCGCCGGATCCGGGATCGAAGAACCGCGGCAACATGCTTACCAGGGTTGTCTTGCCGCAGCCGTTGGGGCCGACTATCGCGACGGTCTCTCCCTTCTTGATAGAGAGGGTCACGCTTGTCAAAGCGGGGCTGTCCGCGCCGGGATAGGAGAAGGACACGTCGGCGTATTCAATACTGTGCTGGAGCGGCTCGAGTTCGATGTCGGCCGATGACAGGTCGCTCTCGATGGGTTGATCGATTATCTGGAAGATCCGGTCGGCACCGGCCGTCGCCCGCATTATGCGAACATATACGTCCGTCAGCTTCCGAAGCGGGTCGAAGAGCAAGGAGAGTGCAACACCCAACGTGGCAAACTGGGATATGGAAATGTCGTGACTGAGAACCCGACCGGCGAGCCAGACCGTCAGGAAGCTGCCGGCGACGACCGCTACGGTCTCCATCATGGGGCTGACGAATGCCTGGAGCCTCGCGAGCTTGATCTGCTGCTTCAGGACCCGGCTGTCGACCTCCAGCAATCTCTCGCGTTCCCGTCGCTCGGCCGTGTACGCCTTGACCACGCGCAGGTTCTGGAGGCTGTTGGTCAGCGCTTCGATCATGTGGCCATAGGCTTCCAACAGCTTGCGGTTGGATTTCTTGACGCTCCGACCGACCCGCCAGAACACCGCCACGGCCGGTGGAGTGACCACAAGGAGGGTCAGTGTTATGCGCCAGTCGAGTGCGAAGGCGAGACCGAGGATGAAGACCGCCCGAAGCGGCTCACGAATGAACTTGCTGAAGAGAGTGAGCAAACCCCGCTGGACTTCCTGGACGTCCTGAACAAATCGCCCGACGAGATCCGCGCTCGATTGCCCCGCAAAGAACGACATTGGCAGATGCAGGGTACGTTCGTAGAGTTCGCTCCTAAGCTGCATCATGGCACGCAGGATGGCCTCGGCGATGAGCACCTCGCCGAAATATCGAAACACGTTCGCCAGGACAATCACCACCGCCAACCCGATGAGCAGATGCGTCAACGTTCGGAGCTTCTGCCTGTCCGCGTCGACCGGCATCAACGATGCGACCCAGCGTAGCAGGCGAATATCCCGGTCGAGCTTCACGACGCGGAATGTCAGGATCTCGGCTTCTTCAGGCTGCCCTGAAGTGATGTCGCGTCGCAGGGAGAAGGTCTTTCCGGCCTCAGCTTGGGCAACGGCATGGAAGAACTCGGAGCACGGTCGGCCTTCGACATCGAACAGTCGATCCGCGCCTCTCACCCCCTGCTCATGGAGCGAGCTTTCCGTATCAACACTCAGCACACGGATCGCGGGTTCGTCAGATGCCGGAAGGAAGGCGACTCCGATCCTCTCTCCCGCCACGGTGCGGTCGGCCCAGCGCTGCAAGCCCTCTTCCTCCAACAGGAGCTTGAATACGGGAAATGCCGCACCGATGCTGAACGTGTGGAGGCAGGCGAATCCTACTGTCGCGAGAATCCCCAAAATGAGTATCGTGCGATGATGAAACGCGAGAGCGACGATCCGCCAGAGCTGGCGAGCGTGGAGCCGCGGCGGGGGTGTCTTCGCCTTGGCATCGACCGACATGAGCTTCGGATTCATCGAATGTACGCCACGCTAACAAACTGTTGAAGAAGGTGTGGCGAGGGCTTCCACCCCGCAGTCTTGCCGGCTGGAGATCAACGCCACACTCGAGACACTACCTTTATCAGCAGGCTCTCAAACCTTCGTAAAGCCGCACGTACTCCTGGACCAACGCGGGCCAGTCGAGCAGACCCCGCGCTGAGTCCCGTGCGTCCTGCGCCATCCGTGCCCGCTCTTCATCGTTCATGGCCAAGAGGCGGCGCAGCCCCAGCTTGATATCGCCGCGTGTCGGCGCGCACACCTGAACCACACCTTCCAGCGCGCCGGGTACAACACCGTCGGATGCCAGCACGACGACACCGGCGGAGACGGCCTGGAGGGTCGACACAGGGCAACGGACGCGCAGGCACGGCGAGGCCAGGATCGACGCACGTGCGAGCCACATTCGTTGAGTCGCATGGTCCGGCGCGGTTGTGAACAGTACTCGCTTCTCTCCTCCCTTGCGGCGAACGGCCGCCTCGAGCATCTTGCGCCAATCGCCCACCTCTTCCCCGGCCAGCACGACGCTCCACCCATCCGCGTCAGGACCGAGTTCGGCCAGCGCCTTGAGGAGAGGAACGACGCCCTCGACAGGGTGAATCGGCCCCATCATCAGGATGATCCGACCCGGAGGCGGCTCCGGTGCGATCTGCGGAGATTCCGGTACGCGGTCGGTCTGCGGCTGCGCGGCGCGTAGGACCGTCGAATCCCCTCGAGGCAACGCGGCTTCCGCGTCGTAATCCATCATGGAGACGCCATAGGGCAATCGTTTGACGCTTCCATTTGTGGGACGCGTGCGCAGCTCATGCTCTTCAGCCTCATTGAGCGCCGTGACCGCGGCCGCATCGCGAACAAGGGGCGTCTCACACCACCAAGTCCGCAGCCTGGCACGAAGGTTCTTGCGGTTGTAGGGGTTCTCCGACAACGCGCCGTGGGGGGAGATGATGTACGGTTTGCCCATTTTCCGGGCCGCACGCGCGGCAGTCCGCGCCAGCCCGTAGCCCCAGCCGTGCAAGTGAACGGCATCGACTTCCGAGACGAGCTGGTCGACTCCCTCAGCACCGGCCGGGGACCCGCAAAGAACAGGCTGACCAACATGGCCCGAGTTTTCCGCCGGGTCGGGGCGTGTGGTCGGATCGAGGCGCTCGGATGGTTCTTGGCACTCAGGCAGATCCTGCGCAGCCACCGCAGACGCGATCCCGCTCGAGCGCAACTGCTCGAGCAACCCCGGCAGGACAATGGCGACGGAACCCGCCTCGGGTCGGAGGGATTCCACAGCATGGAGCACGCGCAGCGTCATGATTGTGGCTGATTCTAGGCGAGACCCGGCGGGCTTGAAAGCTCAGGTGGCGCGAGACAATCCCTGATGAGGGGTTCATCGGCCGTTTGAACCGGGCCGGTCAATGGACGTTCAGCTTGTGCGAAACGGTGCAAACTCTTGCAGGCAAGTAGGATGCGCGCAGGGACTATCCCCATCAAACGCCATCGACGACCCGGTCGGGATCGAAGGTTCTGCAGAACCGTGCACGGCAGGGCTCGATCATTTCCGTTGAGGCCTCGAGTCTACCGGTTCTCGCCGTAATCCATGGGGTTGGTCAACATTTCGCTCTCCAGGGATCTCGCGGTGTTTCCGCTTGCATCGGCCTGCGTTTTCGCAGGCCGATGGTGGATCGCAGTCCGCATTTCTCACCATCCGCGGGGGGCACAGAGCACGCCGAGTGTGGATGAAGCCGTGCGGTGCTTCTGGCGCGTCTGGCGGCGAGACGCCGTCCGGGACGATTGCTTACGACGGAACCCCTCCACACCTGTCAGACCGTACGGTTTGAAACGCCCTGCAATGAATGAAACTCAGCGGTCTTCGCGCTCTCCGCAGTGAAAAACCCTGGGTATGGGCGTGCATCCTCGGAGGCCGAATCCCGGCATACGTTGGCAAGATGGCCGGTGGGGACGCCGGGTAGTGCGGGGAGAATCTCACTTTGCCTTCCACAAAGGATCGCCAAACCAAATGCCGAAATGCCGAATCATCCTGGAACTCCGCCGTTGACACGCGGGCACGCATAATCTCTAATAGGGTCGCAGCATCGTAAAGGCTGCTGCATCACAGGGCGATTAGCTCAGTTGGCTAGAGCGCCTGCTCGACACGCAGGAGGTCACAAGTTCAAGTCTTGTATCGCCCAGTTCCCTAACCCATTGTGATTGCTGAGGTTACGTCCCTCGGCGAGGCCGTCGCGGGGGCCGGATTTGCTCCGAGACCCCTGTCCCTCCCAGAAACGTCATCCTCGTCGTTCTTGGTATCCTGATCCAAAACCGTAGCGAATCTGGACCATGAGCGAATCATTGCGGCCGCAGTATCGCACACTGGTTGACCCGGATGCAACGGGATTACGAGAACCGCGCATACCCGTTGCGTTGACCAAGATGACTCAGCACACCACGAACCAAGTTACGCAGCCCGGCGATAGCGATGATGAAGCCCGCCGACTCTCGGTATCGAAACCACTTTGCCTTGCCCAGGCAGTTCGATCTCGCGAGGTGTCGGTGCGTTTCGATCGAGCGAAAGATGAGTTCTGTCTTCGTGATAATAAGTGAGGTACGAACGGAGGATCCGTCTCAGATGCCGATCATTCAATACGATGACCTTGTTCAAACACTCTCGCCTTATTGAGCCATGAATCCTCTCAACGTACGGATTCTGCCATGGAGATCGGGCAGCTGTGACCACTTCTTCGATGCCCATGTTCTTGATTCGGTTCTTGAAGTGTTCCCCGTAAATCGAATCACGATCACGAATCAGAAACCGAGGCGCTTCGAAATTCGGAAAGGCCTCGACAATCTGCTGAGCCGTCCATTCGGCCGTCGGATGGTCGGTCACATTGAAGTGCACAACGCGCCGACGATGATGGCACAGCACGATAAACGCGTACAGGACGCGGAACGTCGCTGTAGGCATCGTGAAGAAATCAACGCCAACCGTATCCGGCATATGATTCGCAAGAAAAGTGCGCCAAGTTTGCGATGGCGGCTTACGACTGCGAACCATGTACTTGTCAACGGTCGTTTCGGACACATCGTAGCCGAGTAACAGAAGCTCTGAGGTAATCCGTGGCGCACCCCACGACGGATTCTCGCGACACATACGGCGAATCAGCTTGCGAATCTCAGCTTCTATCCTGGGGCGCCCCACCTTGCCTGCCTTCGACTTCCACCGCCAATACAAACGAAAGCCATCCCGATGCCATCGCACGACCGTGTCGGGCTGGACGATCACCAGCACGGAACGCCAACCAGCCCAGAGCCGAGACAGCCAAACCCAGAAGATGCGGTCGCGTTTTCGCAATCGCGGGCGTTTGGACTTGTGCTCCAGGACGGCAAGCTGCTGCCGGAGCGCGAGGATCTCGGCGGCCAGCTCCGCTTGTCTTCGAAACAGCGCCCCAAGGAAGACGAAGATCATGTGTATCGGACCCATGCACCGCTCCCAAACCCGTTACCTTTATGTATGTGCGGACAGGCACGAGCGTAGCTGCGGACGAAGCAGCGTCAAATGCGGAAGCCCTCGTAAACGCCCCCAAACGCAGTTTTTCGTCCGGATGGGATTTCTGGGAGGCACACCAGGTACCGTCGACATTCACGGCCTTACGCCGCGCCTTCCAGACGCGCGGTGGAGCGTCATCAGCTGTGGTGACCTCGCCGGCAATCCTGTCCCCCAGCAATGCGCCGCTGAAGATCAAGGGTGACGCACGGTCGTCACTTTCGGTCTCGACCTTGACGGTCACGTTGTTCCCGACCCGCGTTACCGACTTGACCGGCATTGCCTTCGCACCGTCGGGTCCGACAAGAACACCCGCGATTCGCCCACCATCCTCACGAAGTTGCAGTTTGACCTCTTGTTCGTCTCCCTCCCTCCGCTCAGTCCACCACCACGAACCGCTGAGCGTCTCGCCGCCGGGCGTTCTGTACAGGTAGATGTGGTGTTGATGTGGCCCTGATTGATTGACTGGGACGTCTCGAATCGGTGTCCATCCCGGTACGATGAACTTGTTCGCCACAACCCGCGTTCCTGGCGGGAGCAGGTTCTCCAGCCGCGGCTTGAGCTTACGATTCGATTCGGCCAGAAGATACAGCGTAACGACCGTTGCCGACGAGATGTCGACGGTCATGGCGTCTTGCTCAATGAACTCGACAAGCTTTTGGACCTCGTGCTCGCGCGCTCGCACATTGGCCTCGGCGATCCGCTCCGGGTCGTAATCGATGCCGACGCCTTTGGCACCATATTTCTGAGCGGCAGCTACGACGATCCGCCCGTCTCCACACCCGAGGTCGTACACGACGTCGTCCTTCGTTACCTCGGCTAGCGCGAGCATTTGATCGACAATCGGCATCGGCGTGGGCACGAACGGCGCGAGGTTAGTTCCCCTCCGTTTCGCGTCCGTTTGGGCTTGCACAACGGAGATCTGCGCGAAGAGGTAGGCCGCAACAGTCCAAACCAGGCGATGTATCTGAACTGCGTTGTTCTGAAACATGGCGTTGCCTCGTTAATCCGCCAGCTCTGGGCGCGGCCCACATGACATCACGGACGCAATTCTCGTTTCCTGCGGTCGCGTTACCCTGCGAGGACGGACGACGGCCGCTTGCGATCGCAGTGTTGGAAAGCGTAGCGGCGGTCCATCAAGCGTCAATCCGCGAGTCGTTCTCCGATTCGGCGAACGCGATTCCGAGGAATGGCGCTCCTCGCCGCCCATCGTGCCGACATCTGCAAGAGCATGCGAAACACGCAGGGATTCCACAAGGGGGCCACCCTGGTAAAACGCACCTGCTTTCCTTTCGCCCTCGGTGGTGGTCTTTCTAGCACTTGACCGATCGTAATCACTTCCTTGTTGCCAAAGTCGATCAAAAGCCTCAGTTCTCCTTGCTAATGCACACGAACAGGTTAGCAGCACGCTGACGAACCGCCGCCGCATGCGCTGCACAAGAGTAGCACCCGCGTAGCACGGCGACAGATAACAATACGGAGAATCGGACCTGCTCCGTAACTCTCTTACCCACAGCAGCTTACGGTCAGTATATAAGGACATTGGGTATTGAGCGCCTGTCAGCGAAACAGGAGTGCGCTTTGCAAGCGGCGACATCATGTTGGTGGCTTCTGTCGACCTCTGGGGCCTCCCCGCCAAACCGAGTCGAAAACCCCATCGCGAACCTGCTCCTCCCGTAATCCGAGCGTAAACCCTTGTCCCACAACGCCCGTGGAATATGCTTACGGAATCGCTGGTCGACGAGAGACCGGAGTTGACAGCCTTGCCGGATCCGTCTATTATGCATCGTAATTGCATAAGGGACGCTTATCATGTTCTACGCACGCGAAATGAGCGACTGCTGCAAGGCGGCCTCGAAACAGTTCCCGGTGATCCTGGTCACCGGCCCGCGGCAGGTCGGCAAGACCACGCTTCTGCAGCAACTCGCGGACAAGAAACGGCGCTATGTTACACTCGACGATCCAGCCGTGCGGGCGCTGGCCCAGGCAGATCCGGCCCTGTTCTTGGAGCGATACGAACCGCCGGTGTTGATCGATGAGATCCAGTACGCGCCACAACTCCTGCCGCTAATCAAGATGGCCGTCGACGGGCAGCGACGGAGTGGTTTGTTCTGGTTGACCGGATCGCAGCAGTTCCACCTGATGAAGGGTGTCTCCGAGACGCTGGCCGGCCGCGTGGCGATCTTGTCGTTGCTCGGCCTCTCGAACCGTGAGCGGCGGCGGCTCGAGTTCACCCGCGCTCCGTTCCTGCCTACGAAACGCCTGCTGAAGCAGAGGGAGGCATCGGCACCAGCGCTGACTCTCAAACGGCTCTACGCGGATATCTGGTCGGGGTCGTTTCCGGCGCTTGTGACGAAGCAAATTCGCGATCGCGACCTTTTCTACAGTTCGTACTTGCAGACGTACCTCCAGCGCGACGTGAAGGATCTGGCGCAGGTCGGCAACGAGGCGA
>JAUXGE010000156.1 GCA_030622435.1 Planctomycetota bacterium | reverse complement strand
GACTGCATCATCGGTCCAGTTCAGCATGCGTTGGACCACCGAGCCTGGAATGGCGCCGTTGCCAAGCTCGCGCAGTCGCACCTCCCTTCGCAGCACGTCGGTCGTCTTCACCAGAACCACCAGAGTAGCCCGGGCACAAGGCCGATCGAACCAGCCGAAGTGCAGCGTGTCGAGCAGATCGTCTGACCCGGCCAGCTCTATAACACGCTGGTGAAGCTGCGCGACGCGCTCCGCCAACCGCGCCGGGTCGTTGAACGAGGCCGAAATTTGCGCGGAAGCCGGGTTCGATATGGATGTCAGAACGAGCATGCACAGGCACAGGGAAAGAGGGGTACACCAGTGCGTTGCCGGCGGATGCCCCCTCAGGGAAGCGGCCGATACGTTCTCCGTACGCAATTTCCGTCGCGTAGCTAACACCGTCACCCTCCTCGTTTCCACCAGGGTTTCTTCTTTCGTTTCGTCAAGCTTGCCCGCATTGCCGCCATGGTGGGGAGTTTGGCACGTAGCTCGATAAGGCGGCGCCGGGAAAAGTGCTTGGGGGTGTGCCGAAACCGATCGCGAGATGCCTCTGTAAACAGGGCTTCAGGCGGCGGGAGATCGTTGCCGGGTTCGTCGTAGAACTTCAAGGCCTCCTCGAGGCATTGGGCGGCTTCGATCCCGAGGTGACGCGCCTGGATCTTGTCCTTCTCCTTGCCGGCCGCCTCCGTAATCACTCGAAACAGCATGATCCACTGGCCGACGTCGAGAATCCGCGATGGTTCGTCGGTCGGATTGACGACGGCCGCCGTTCGGTCGTCTGGAGGAGTCTTGCGATCCGGAACAAGAAACGTGAAGGGGTTGACGGCTTGACAGGCGTCACACGCCGCATCGAACGTGAGTGCTGTTCCCTCATTCTGCGTCGAGGAATGTGAATCCGCACTGCCTTTGATCGGCCTGGCGTCCAATCCCTTCAGCGGACCGCGACCGCAGGAAGGGCATGGGCTTGCCATGAGGTAGAGGTAAACCTCGGCGAGGCTGTGGGCGGCGAGTGGTTCATCGGGCATTGGAGTGTATCACTGTGGCCGCGAACATCTCCGGTTCAAAGGCGCCGGGCATAGCCGCTGGGGCCGTGGGATCAGCCCAAAGGACAGAAAACTCAGCGTGGTGCGAATTTGCTGCCGGCCGTCTCACACTCTTGCGCGAACGACACTCACTACGGTTCCTCTACACCCGCTTCTGGGTCGGTACCCGCGGGCGGTTCTTCGCCATCATTACCACCGCCCTCCTCCGGGGCTGCGAGCTGCTCGAGCCGTTCGAGAACCTGCTGATTCGGCGTCTGCTCGGATGAAAGCGCTTGGCGTAATTCATCGTACGCCGCCGAGAGCGCATCGAACGCGGGTTTCCCCTCAGAATAAGGCGTCAGCGCCCGAAGCTCGAAGAACCACGCCCATTCGCCATCCTCGTCCTCGATGGCGACGAATCGGCATTCTTTCGGCTCGGCAAACCAGGTGACGGTTCCCGTTGCCTCGGTCTCGTCGGAAACATTGATGGATGCCACGGACAAAGTGACCGCGTGAGTTGCCTCGAGAGTCTCGCAAACGTGCGATACGCGATCCTTCTCATCGGGGAGGGCCGTTTCCAAAGCTTCACGAAGCTGACGCAGCTTGCCGGACAGCTCGAGGGCCGCGTCGAGCCAAGGCTGGAGGGCTTCGTACTGCTCCTCGACGAAGTACTCGAGCAAATCCTCGGCGACAGCGTCAGCCGCAGTTTCGTTGTAATCGGCCACGGCATCGCGAATCTCGGCCTCGAGTTCGGCACCCTCGTCGGGTGAATCGGGAGCTTCGGCCGTCTCGGCCTCCAGTTCCGATTCCTCTTCGATCACGGGCTCGCGAAAGGGCACCCACTCGGCGGAGCCGTCAGCGATGGCCCGTTCGTTCCACGGGGACCCGGTCGGCATCAAGAGACCGTCGCCATCCGCCAGATCGCGATTGTGGGGCTGCTGTGGTTCAGTCTCACGACACCCCAACGGCGCGACCACAACTACCAGCCAGAGACAAGCCCAGAACCGGACGTGCCGGATCCACATGATCACACACTCCTCAACTCGGTGGCGATGAAGCGGGCATCAATCATACATTTCAACACGCACTCAACCGGCCTGGTCAGCCGTGTCATCGGCTGCTGTCGGCCCGGTAGAGCCGTGCGTGGTGCATATCAACACTTCTTGTGCAGCCACTAACCCTATATTACCTGTACAGACGATAGCCACCTGCCGGATCATGGTCAACCGGAGTAACCGGCTGAGAAAGAGGCCGCATATCGTGCACGGCATTATCAGATAGTCTTCCTGAGATTGTGGCCGCGCGCGTCCTTGCGGGCTGTATCCCCGGGCCAGGATCATTACGTATGACGTACGGCTGGGACGTCTGTAGCTACAGGATGACACGAATTATTCTCATGCACCATGGAAGGTGGCGAGCCCCCCCCGGGCGGTGTGAGATCGTAGGGGAAACCCGGTCCGCGGATTCACAGGTGGCGAGTTCTGAGTTGAGGTGCGATCTAGGAAAGGAACCGTACCTCACCTCACCGATATTCCATCGGGAAGAGCCCCTCCGGGGTCGGCTCAGCGAACTTCTCACAGGAAAGTACAACAGTTTGCTTTCCTTATGGCCTCTGCCAGTGTTAGGATCAAGTGTCCGGCGCGGCGTGTGGGGCGACCGCCCGGGCGGTTCGGAGTCTTACGCGGTTGCTCCGACGCGTGCCTTGCTCGTCGGGCGAGTTCCGGGACCGGGATCCGACAATCGGGTCCTGGAATGCGGACGTTTGACCGATGAGTTCGGTGGGCGGTTGCGAGGTTGCGCATGGCAAAATCTCGACGCGGCGAGGCTTCGGTTACCTCTGTTGGAGAATCAGCTCCATGAGGCGTCGCTATCTTATCTGCATTCTGCTCCCGATTCTGGCGATGCGAGCTGCCGCCGCGACGGCCGGTTTGCCGCCGCTTATCCCGCGTACCCTCTTGTTCGGCAACCCGGACAAGACTGGACCGCGAATCTCCCCCGACGGTCGCCGCTTGGCCTACCTGGCACCCCACGACGGTGTGCTCAACGTGTGGGTTCGCACTATCGGTGCGAGTGACGATCGCGCCGTAACCGGCGACCGCAACCGTGGTATCACGGCGTTCTTCTGGGCTTCCAACAGCGAGCAGATTCTCTACATCCAGGACAAGAACGGGGATGAGAACTGGCATCTTTACGCTGTCACGCTCGGGGCGAACGAGGTTCGTGATCTGACGCCGTTTGCAGGCGTACAAACTCGCATCGTGGCTGTGGATTCGGCCTTCCCCGATGAGATTCTCGTCGGAATCAACCGACGCGACCCGTCGCTACACGACGTCTACCGCGTGAACGTCCGAACCGGCGAGCTTACGCTGGAGGCTCAAAACGACGGTGGAATGGTGGGCTGGACCGCCGACCATGATCTCCGTGTGCGGGCGGTGTTGAAACCTACGCCCGATGGCGGCCTCGACCTCCTCGTCCGTGACAAACCTGACGCCGGTTGGCGTACGTTCACCAAGTGGGGCCCCCAGGACGCGATCCACACGGGACCGATCGCCTTCACGCCCGATGGCCGGGGACTTTATCTCCTCGACAGTAGCGGGACCAACACGAGCGGGCTCCGTGAGAGGGACCTGGCCACCGGCAAGGAGAAGACACTTGCCTGTGACCACAGCGCCGACTTGGCCGGTGTCTTTATCCACCCGACCAGCCATGAGGTTCAGGCTGTGAGCTTTAACCGGGAGCGGATCCGGTGGAAAGCCCTGGACAAGTCGATCAAGGAGGACTTCCACATCCTCAAGCGGATTCGCCGTGGTGACTTCCGTGTCATCAACCGCGACCGCGAGGACCGAAAGTGGCTTGTGGCCGTCGATGCCGACGATTCACCGGTGTCCTACTACATCTACAACCGGGCTTCCAAGAAGGCGGAGTTACTGTTCACTGATCGGAAGTCACTCGAAGGTGTCAAGCTCGCCAGAATGGAACCTTTCGGGTTCAGGGCTCGCGACACGCTGCTGGTCCGAGGATACCTGACTATGCCGCCAGGGGTCAGGGGGAAGAGGCTCCCGACCGTCGTGCTGGTCCACGGGGGACCTTGGGGGCGGGACACATGGGGCTATAACGGGACCGCCCAATGGCTGGCCAATCGCGGGTACGCCGTGCTGCAGATCAACTACCGGGGTTCGACCGGTTACGGGAAGGACTTCGTCAACGCCGCCAACCGCGAGTGGGGCGGGAAGATTAACGACGATCTCGTCGACGGCGTTGCGTGGGCAGTCAAAATGGGGATCACCGACCCGAAGCGCGTGGCTATATTCGGAGCGTCGTTCGGCGGTTACGCGACGCTTGCGGGTCTGACCTTCACGCCCGATGTTTTCTGTTGCGGTGTGGACATCTGTGGCTGGAGTAACCTTCTGAGTTTCTTCGAGACGATCCCGCCCTACTACAAGCCCATCGGACCTCTGATCTGGGACCGCATCGGGCATCCGGAGAAGGACGCGGAGTTGCTCAGGTCCCGATCACCCCTGTTTCACGTCGATCAGATCCGGGCGCCACTCCTGATCGCGCAGGGCGCTAACGATCCGATGGTCAAGGCCTCGGAATCACGGCAGATCGTCGAGGCGCTTCGCAAGGCCGGCAAGATCGTGGTGTACGTCGAATATGCCGACGAAGGACACGGGTTTGCACGCCCCGAGAACCGTCTGGACTTCTATGCCAAAGCGGAGAAGTTCCTTGCCGAGCACCTCGGGGGACGGTTCGAAGAGTAGGGCCGTGTTCCGTTGCCGCGAGACAGTCCGCACACCGAGTGTCGTTGTCGTGTAACTCCCCGTTCGTCTTGTCATTGTCGTGCATAATCATCGACCTTCTTCGGGAGGGAACCGGCGCCGCGGGCTCGGCTCGAATGAAAAGAAGTGCGCGCTCCCCTACGGATCGGTCCCGGGTTCTGTGTCCTGGATGGATTGAAACGAATGCCTTTGCTTGGCGCCGGTTGACCGGACGCCGGGCATTCGACTTGAAACTGCGCCGAGCGGACGGGACAATGCGCCTCCATGGAGAGTGGTGAGATGGACTCGGGCACGGAAGTCAATTCATCCACGCTGCCGGACGCGATCGGACGATTACGCTCAGCGGCTAATCCGCCGGAGCGAACGTCCCGTGCGCGCGAACTGGTGGAGGTCGCCCGGTTACACTGTGCGGGCGTACCGGAGGAGATAGAGGTCGCGGCACTCACGCAGGCCGCGGAGGTTCTGCTGGATCTGGTCGAAGGGGCTGATGACGACTCCGATGAGCGCGAGGCGTTGCAGCACACGGCCTATGATTTCATCGACCTGGCCCGTGCGACGACTGTTCGTCGTGCGGCGTATCCTGCCGACGTCGATCAGCCGGGGGGGCGCTGGCTCGATCGGATCATCCAACTCATCGAACGCTCGGACTTCACCGTCGGCAAGATGTTCCGGCAGCGGGCCTCCCAGTTCCCCGAGAAGACCCTGTTCGCCGTGCCGCACGGCGAACAGGTCATGGAGTACTCGTGGGAACGGGTTGCCGAGATTACGCAACGGATCGCTTGTGGCATTCTGGCCCTTGGCGGGGACGATCCGCGAGTTGCGCTTTTCATGCCTAACCGCATCGAAGGCGCCATGGTCGACCTGGCGTGCCTGACTAACGGCATTTTCGACACGATGGTTCCCGCCAACGCTGTCGACTCCCAGTTCGACCATATCCTCGTGGAGTCGGGCGCCCGGATGCTGGTTGTTTCCGGTTCGGAACCTCTTCAAAAAGCCTTTGCCGCACTGGACCGCATTCCGACGCTCGAGCACGTGATTACGATCGATTCGCTGCCCTCCGTCCCAGGTGCCAGAGTGATGACACTTGAGGATCTGGTGGAGAGTGGAACGGATGTGCCCATCTCCGAGTTGGAGGCGCATGCGGCCCGGGTGCGGTCGAATGACGTGGCGACGACGATGTACACATCCGGCACCACCGGTGCGCCCAAAGGGATCACGTTCTCGCATCTGAACCTGGTCAGCAAGCGGTTCGCCCGTGTGGCGGCCCTGCCCCGAATCGACGAGAACGAGGTCTTTGTCTGTTTTCTCCCCCTCTACCACACGTTCGGCCGGTATTTGGAAATGTTAGGCTGCGTCCACCTGGCGGCCACATACGTCCTCGCCGAGAACGCGTCGACCGAGACCCTGATCGATCACATGCGACGCTTCCGGCCAACGGCGATGATCTCCGTTCCGGAGAAATGGCTCGACATCTACAACCGTGCGGGCGCTTCGGAGGAGCCGTCGGACGATCCGGAGGAAACGGGGCGCGTCCTGCGCGAACTCGTGGGGGATCGGCTCCGGTGGGGGCTCAGCGCCGCCGGGCGCCTGGATCCGGCGGTTTTTCGTTTCTACCACACCAACGGTGTCGATCTTCTCAGCGGCTACGGCATGACCGAGGCAACGGGCGGTATCACGATGACGCCGCCGGGGTGTTACCTGGACGACTCCATCGGAAAGGAACTGCCCGCCATCGAGCTGTCCCTGGATCGGGACGGACAACTCCTTCTCCGGGGCCCCTACGTCAGCAGCGGCTACACGAACAAGGAGGAAACTGCGGCCGCCTTTCGGGACGGGTGGTTCCAGACGGGTGATATCGTCGAACGCAATGCCGCTGGATTCCTCAAACACGTCGACCGCAAGAAGGACATCTACAAGAACACGAGCGGGCGCACGATTGCGCCGCAACGCGTCGAAGGGCTGTTCCATGACCTGCCGGAAATCTCGCGTGTTTTTGCTGTGGGGGATGGTCGGGAATACGTAACACTTCTCATCCGACCTCACCCGGATTGCCGCGATGTCGGTTTCGAGAGCATGTCAGAAGCGGAGAAACGGGAGTATTTCCGCGGGCTGGTGGTTTCGTGCAACCGGTTTCTGGCGCCGTTCGAGCGGATCGTGAACTTCGCGCTGATCGATCGTGACTTCTCCATCGACGAGGGTGAATTGACTCCGAAGGGAACGTTCCGCCGGTCGGTGGTCGAAGACCACTTCCGTGACGCCATCGAGCCGATGTACACGTCGTCCGCCATAGAGCGAGTCGTGGATGGACTGCGCGTGAAAGTGCCGATCGCCTTCCTCCAGTATCTCGGCGCAACCGAGACGGGCACGCTGGTCGATGATGCGGGGCTCGTGTTCCGCGCAACCGGGAAGAGGTTGCGCGTCCGCTGTGATCGGGACAAGGCCGATCACGTATGGATCGGAAACTGCTGTTACGAAGGAATCGGGCGCGACATCAACCTGGACGACTGGCTACGGCTCCCCAAGCTGTGGGTAGGAAACGCGGACCTCACTTACGTCACAGGGGAGGCCATTCTTCTCTGGTCGATGTGGGATGATGACCGGGCGTCGCCTGTGAGGATGACGCAGGTCGGACCGTCCGGCGCTCCGCTCGACGAGTGGCAGAAGTGGCTCGACATTCCGCGGGAGGCTGCGCCGAGCTTGCTGACAGTGCACGCCGCCGCCGTGGCACTGCACGGCTCCGCGAAGGACAGAGCACTTGGTGCAATCGACCACCTTACCCACACGCTGACGGCTGGACGAATCCGCTATCAGGAGCTGGCGGAGTCGCATCTGCAGCATGCTTCGAGGCATCATGAGCATGTCGTCCGAAGTCGATCCTTCGTGGCCCTGATGGAACATCAGACAGGTGAGGCGTTCCGTCGGACGGCCGGGTTGTTTTCCTCGTCGATGTCGGATTTCCTAGACGGAGAGAGTTGTGAGCGCATCGCTTCGCTCGGATACAGGCCTGAACACTGGGGAGTTTGGACCAAAGCACTGGCGGAACGCCGGCGAGATGTTGCCACGTCGAATGCACAGAACGTCGTGTCGTCTACGGCGAGCCTTCTCCGGTCGCTGGGTCGGATCGCAACACTCCAGGAGGAATACTTCCTCCCCGTGCGACGGGAGCTGACGGCCTGGATGCTGGCCCCTGTTCCCGAGCCGGTCCGTGAGGCTGCGGACGAGATCATGGTAGATCTGACGGCCTCGATGCGCGAGCGTCTCGGTGAGGGGCAGGACCGCGCCGAGGATCCCGACACGGGCAGGTCATACACGTTGGCCGACACTCTCAGGTTCGAGGACGGCATCGACCCGGACGAGCTCGAGCGTATGACTGCCGCTCTGACTGGAACGAAGCTCATCCGCGAAGCGATCTACCTTCTTCACCGGAAACGCCGAATCGATCTTTCCGATCTAAGGCCCGCCGGCATCTGGATCAGCCTGATCGGCACCCGCTTCGGGCGAAGCATCTACCATGCGGCGGTGCGCCTGCGCAACCTCGAGCGAGCTGACTTCACTCTGCTGGTACGCGGTGGGGCGACCGAACAACAGTTCGACATGGATCTGCGTCTCTTGTGTGTGGCGTCGGGCGAGCCGGAGCTGACACCCCAGGTCGGCGGTGTCTGGCCTGAGTATGGCATTGCGACGGTTGCGCGCGTTCACGGTGAGTCCGTCGAGGCCCGCATCCGCACCATGTACGGTCATCCCGATCGTGACGTACAGCGTCGCCTCAAGAGGATCTGGAAGCACGTGTCGTGGTCGGCCCTTGCGGCGGCTTTCGAGTTCTATCGCCGCACGGAAGGTCGATGGATGCTGACAGGGACCTTCACGCGTGACATGACCGTTCCCGTTCAGGATTTCGATGCCCAAACGCGAGTCTTCCCCATGGCCGGCTGGCGCCGGTTCGACAGTGCCCTGGACATGTTCCTGAGGCTCAAACGCGCCTTCCTCGACCGGGTTCGCTTCCACTTCCCGGCACTAGCGCAGGATACTCCGGACGAGACCCTGCTGGCCGGTGCAATCGAAGCCCTTGGACTAGCATCGGGTCTGGCGTTGTTGAAGGACGCCATCGCCGAAGTGCGTGAACAGACCGCGCCGTCCGACGAAGCGATGGAGCTGTGTCGGACGATGGAGAAGTACGTCGAGCACATCGAGGAAGAGGGCTACGTACCCAGGTCGTTACACTTCGCGATCGAGCGGTATCGAGACTGGGCTTCCGAGGTTCCGGACGCCGGACTGCACGCACGGGCGGCTCAGTTACGCGAACTTCGAAGCAGCTACGACATAGAGTCTGCTACGAGGAAATTCCCCGGTTCGCGGTTGCGGCTCTACCTCGAGACCGTGTTGAGCGATGCGCCGTCAGAAGGACGCCGGATAGTCGAGCAGGCGATACACCGTCTGCGCGAGGGGGCGCCGATCATCGAAGTGCTTGGACGGCTCTATGTGGATCTTCGAGAGAAGCTGCCCACACACGACCAGCAGTACTTCCTGACACGGGCGGCGTATCCGCATCTGGATGTGGAGGAGAAAGCTGAACTCGTTACTACGTCGGAAGTCGGGCACGGTCGTGCAGACCTCGTGACTGCTCATGTCGACGGCTCCGGTCGCGAAATCCGAATCCGTCCTGCGGTCAACTCTCGTGAACTCGACACACTGCACCGGATTTTCTACACCGGCGGGATCGGCGGTGGACTTACGGCTCACGAGCGGTTCCTCGTCGCAGTGGATCCTGCGGGTCATGTCATCGGCGGTGTCGGGTCTGTCAGCCGCACACCGCGCCACGTTCTGCTCGACAAGATTGCCGTGCTCCCGCGTTGTCGGGGTCGTGGCATCGGTAAGTTACTGCTCCAGGATTTCCTTCGACGTCGAAAAGCCGAAGGCGTGACCATCGTCTCCGCCGAGTTCATTCGGGCCAGTTGGCTGGGCCAGTTCGGCTTCCGATCTCATCCCCGATACCCCGGGGTCGTCCTGCCGCTGATGGATAAACAACCCTGACAAGCCGGTTGTTGTCGGTGGGCGGTGTTCTACGGGGAGGCGCTCAAACAACAAAGACAAGAGCCACGCTTCGACATTTCGACCTCCGCGTGGTAAGAGTACGCCCATCGCAATCCATGTTATGAGAAGAGAAGGGAGGTCGAAGATGAAAGTCGGACTCGGACGTGAAATCAACATTGCGCTACTCTGGGGGGTTCTGACTCTACCCGGCGTGGGGTTTGCCGCCCCGGGTGATGTCCAGGCGTCTTTTGGCGCACCATGCAAGTACCCGGCCGGGATGGCAACCGATGGAACCCATCTGTTCGTGGCCGACTGGCGAGAAGCAAAGATATTCAAGGTGAATCCCGACGACGGGGACGTTCTCGAAACGTGGGACGCGCCGACCCTCAAGCCACACGGGAT
>JAUXGE010000075.1 GCA_030622435.1 Planctomycetota bacterium | reverse complement strand
GCAGGAGAGCGTGGGCTTGCTTTGAGAGCCAAAACAGGGGAAGCATCGCACTACCGATGCTCATGCAGTTTGCCCCGGGACGACTGACGACCCGTACGGAACCGAAGGACGGAGCTTGTGCTAACAACGGCCTTCCCAATCATCGGCGCGGCGCTGAAATTCAAAGGCCTGATCTGCATCGCGGCGGTGGCCGTTATCGTGTTTCTGGCAACCAGCGCCCACCGACCCGTGCGGCGGTGCCCCCGCTGCCAGGAAATCAGCCGCGAAGGCGCCACGTACTGCGCCCAGTGCGGCCTGCGTTTGCCGGACCATTGACTCGAGCCCCTGCCGCATCAATCCTGCACTAATCCCGAGCTTGGAGCATCATCCGTCGGTCTTTCAACGGTCCACGGCTATCACATTACGACGCTCGAAGTCGTGCCTGTAGATCGGCATGCGATTCTTGAAGATCACGAGACTCCGATCATACATCGGGATGAAATTGGCCGGCGGAATTGCGGCCTCGCTGTTGCCGTAAAGCGCGGTCACCCCGCCACCGGGCACACCCGGGTGGGAAACTGTGCAGACAAAAGCGTGTTCCTCCTCGGCATAGGTGACTCCGTCAAACTCGAACCCATCCTCCGTGAACCGGACCGGAAATTCGATCGCACTCAGGAAACCCGCGACGTACGAATCATGCACGGCATCACCCAAAATCAGGGCACATCGCTCCGCCAGCGCGCCTTCCTCGATCTCGCCCACCGTCCGCACGATCAGCTCGTCCCCTTCTTCATCGAAGCTGGATTCGAAGATCGACTGCAAAGTCCGGAACGTATCGGTGACCTCACCGCCCGGCAACACGGTCACGAGTGACGAGCCGCGCCGCGTGGAGGCAGTCGTAGGAATGATGTCAGCAAGCGGAACCTTGCGGAAAACGTGGTAATCCGGATCGAGTTCCACGCTGATCGGCACCACATCGATCGGAACCGTGACTTCCTTCGCAGGCGCATCCAGCGGCACCAGAATGTCAAGATGCCCCCCCGCGTGCTCGACACGAACCGGCACCTCCAGATCAAACGCCATGTCTCCCTGCGAGAGGCTCAGCGTCAGCGCCTGTCGCGCCGTATCGTATCGGGCACTCTCGATAGCGAGCTTCGGAGCACCCGCACCGCGTACCCACTGCTGGAAAAATGTCTCCAACGAGACTCCGCCGACCTCCTCGAAGACATGGCGAAAGTCATCCCAGTTCGCGTACCGTCCTACGTACTCGGACGTCAGCTTCCGCATGGCCGCCCAGAAGTTCTCCTGGCCTATCTTCCGAGCGAGCATGTGGAAGACCATCGCCCCCTTTTGATAACCGATACCCCGACCGGCGCCGTCCTCGCGGTCAAACGTGTCCAACGGCTTGTCGTCTTCGGGTTTGATGCGGCTGAGGGCATGGACATAGTTGCGCCGCTTGCGACGGGCGTCGTCTTCATTCCCATCGAGGACGTAGCCGTAGTAGTTCGTCGCGTAGCTCGTGATGGCCTCACACCAATTGCCGTCGCGCGGATCGACGTGGATTCCGTTGCCCCACCAGCAGTGCATCATTTCATGGTCGAACATACCATGCCGCATCTGAGCCCGCCGCCCCATGTTGATGACGGCCGAACTGAGGAGCGTGAACGTCGGAAAGGCGAAGCCGCTGCTGAAAAAGTTGTCGACCACGGTGTATTCCCCGGCGGGGTACGGGCCGACAAGCGGTTGATACCGATCGAGGTTGCGCCGCACCGTGCCGATCAGCCCGTCCGCATGTCGAGCCTGGTCGGGTCTGAGATGCACGCTGATCTCGACACCCGAATGCGTCGCGCGGTGAACCTCGTGCGGACCTCCAACGAGAACCATCCCGTCGAGGGGATAAGGGCTGCGCCAAGCCAGTCGACCTGTCTGCTCGCTCAACACTGGATCCGTTTCGGCACCCGCCACGAGTTCCACACCGGGAATCGGATCGGCAATCAATACGAAATCGCCAAGAGCGGGAACGACCTCCTCCGCATCGGCGACAGGTTCGGGATACCAGTAACCCGACCCGAGATATACGCCCTCCTCACCGATATGGGCCCGCATCGTGAAATTGTGGATCTCCCCGGGCTTCTCACCAACCGACACGTCCTGAAACAGCTCGCCCTCGTACTCGACGAACAGGGTCAACCCGTCAACGAGCTCTTTCAGCACAACCCGATGCCGCCGCGGAGCGAACTCATCAGCCTCACCAACCGGGTCCTTTCTCAGAGGACCCCGGTACCGGCCATCGGCTCCCACTGTCACCACGCGCGTGATCCTCAGGTCCGGATGCAGCAACAACTCGAACGAGACCGGCTGCCCCCCCGGAACGCTCTCCTCCCCTGCCCGCACGAGGTCCAGGGTCGTTCGGCCGCTGAGCCGGTGCGTCGCCGGGTCCATCCGAACCTCGATCCGGTACCGCTGGGCCTGCATCGCCACAGGCTGCGGAGCCACACACGCCAAAGGGACAAGGACCGCAAGCGACAGTGCCAGAGCGGTCAGATGCGAAAATCGGGGTCTCGTGCGTCGATCCGGGTCCATTGGTTACCCTTTCCAAGCATGAATGATAAAGGCCGGCAACTACAACGCCGGTCTCGTGGCCCGATTGGTACGGAAATCGGGCCGAAATGCAAGGGCTGCCCGCCGCTACCGCTCGGCTTTCGTGAAAACCAGCGTGGCAGACCCTTCCCCGCCGACACGGCGGCATCCGGAAACGCCGGTTGCACGCCACCCATCTCAGGATCTGCCGTCAAGATACGATTCCGCTCGAGTGAGCCTCATCCGTGAGAATCTCCCTTGCACGGGTTGTCCTTGTCCGGCGGAGGCGTATACTAACCTTTTCACGCTCGCCCCGGAACGACCGACAGGGCGGCGGAATCGTAGCAGGCAATCTCAGCGGCCGGGCGGACGGCCGCGGCCAGAGCAGCAGATGTGTGGTCGTGGTGTAGCGATCGTATGGCGAAGGTCGAGGCCATCGAGGCGGAAGGGACCGTAACGGCAGCGCTCCCCAACGCCATGTTTCGCGTGGAAGTCGATATCAGCGGCGAGAAGCACAGCGTCCTGGCGACTATATCCGGGAAAATGCGGAAATATTACATCCGGATTCTCCCAGGCGACACCGTTCTCGTCGAAATCTCTCCATACGACCCGGCCCGCGGTCGCATCATCTACCGAAGATAGCAGTCGCGTCGGCACATGCCGGCTGCGCACCTTGACCCGCATTGTCGATTCTCTCGTAGCAGTTCTCTACCCTTGGAACCGTCACCTCGCCATCTCGATTCGCTCAAAGACAAATCGGCGCCGTCCTTGATGGGTGTGGTCAATGTTACGCCGGACTCATTCAGTGACGGGGGCGAATACCTGGCACCCGCCACCGCAGCGGCTCATGCATTTGACCTTATAGACGAGGGCGCCGACATCATCGATATCGGGCCGGAATCGACAAGACCTGGTTCGCTGTCGGTTTCAGCGGATGAGCAGATCGGCCGAGCGGTTCCGGTCATCGAGGCAATCCGTGATAAAAACGATCGCATACGCATCTCGATTGACACACGTCTGGCACCGGTCGCCCGCGCAGCGCTCGATGCCGGCGCGGACATCGTCAACGACATCTCGGCGCTACGTCACGATCCCGCGATGCTTGACTGTGTCGCCGAGGCCGACGCCGCCGTCATCCTCATGCACATGCGCGGTATTCCTGCAAACATGCAGGCGGTCGACGCACCCCGGTATGACGATGTCGTAGACGAGATAACCTCTTTCCTCGAAGAGCGCCGAGCTTTCGCCGTCAGCGGTGGAATCGCCGAGTCACGTATAATCTTCGATCCGGGAATCGGCTTCGGAAAACGCCTGGAAGACAACCTGGAAATCCTGAGCCATGTCGGACGATTTGCGGCGCTGGGGCAACCGCTCCTGATAGGAGCATCGCGCAAATCGTTCATTCATCATGCCCTCGGCATTGAAGACACCAAGGACCGCCTCGCAGCCTCATTGGCATGCGCGGCCGTCGCGGTCCTAGACGGCGCTTCGATCGTGCGGACCCACGACGTTCGCGAAACGGTGGATGTTGTGCGAATGTGCCACGCTATACGGAAGTACCGAGGCTAGCGCAGCTTTCCAAATCGCATTCCAAGCGGCGGGTTTCAGCCCGCGCGGATTCGCCTGGCACGAGGACATTCGCCCAATACCCTGTTGGGAAGACAACAACGGGATCTGCCCTAAGGCAGCGGTCATGGCGTGCGATGGGACATACGCCTTTGACCACGTCTGCCGGATGCAGGAAGGTCATGAAAACTGCCGCCTAATCTGAAGGGCGAATCGTCGGGACACCTTTCTCCGTGCCTTACCAGGCCACTTACACCCACCTTGACACCCGAGCAATCAAGCCGGGCAAGATCCGATCGAATTAGGGGCAACCCTGGAGAATATGATCTAACAGGCCCCGACCGCCAACACCGGGATTCCTTCCGGCTGAGGTGGTTGGGGCCTTGTCTTTTTCGAGGCTGCGACAAGGTCGTCAGGCCTCCAACACCTTAGACGCCTTTTCGACCTCATCCACGTTGAATACAAGCGTGCAGGCCCCACCCGTGCAGCTCCCGTAAACGTAGTTGATGTTGATGTCCGCTTCCGCCAACCGCTGCGAGATGGCCTCGAGCTCGCCCGGTTCGTCCTGAACCTTGGCCAAGAGCACTTTCTCGGTGAAGAAGTTGTGCCCCTCCTTAGCCAAGACCTCGGTGGCCTCGCGAACAGGGCCGGCCACGAAGTTCACCCAGCAACAGTCCTCATCGCCGGCGACGTACAAAGCGTCGATGTTCACACCGCCGTGCCGCAGGGATGCGCACAGCAGACCGAGCGCCCCCGCCTTGTTACTCAGGGCGATGCAGAACTGAGTCGCTTCCATAACCTCTACGTTCCAACCGATGCGGGTAAACCGCACCCAAACCACAGACCGATCGGCGGCGGACCGCACAAATCACGCAGTCGAGACCTTCGCTCACAACACTGCTTCAGCAATCGTGAGCAGCACTGTACAGCACCCCGCCGGAATCGTCAAGGAACCGCAATTGCCCACTTTCACACACTCGAGCATACACAGGCAAAGGCCCCGCCACGACACTCCATCGGTAAGGACCGCAACAGCAAGAAGCCACCCATCCCGGCTCACAGTCGGGAAGGGGTTCACGTAGGGGCATCGTCGAACGCAGGGCTTGATGGAGACCAGGGACGAGGACCGACGAACGACCTAACGACGGATGCGCGCAGCCAACGGCAGGAGGATCCATCCCCAGAGCGAGTGAATCGCAAAAACAACGACCAGCAAAACCGGGAAGGACAGGGGGAGACCGGTGAAATCAAAAGCGCCATATTGCCGGCCGATGTAAAGGCCGAAAGAGCTGCCGGCGGCTGCAACGATCAGCAGAATGCCGGCAAGAAAGGTCCAACCCCGAACACCCCACCCCGATGCAACCCCGATCAGCGCAAACAGAAGAACCAGACCGCCTATGTCGAGACGTTGTTGATCAGGGGCAAAGCTGGCATAACGCTGCCAAAGCTCGTACGCCTGCCATCCGACCACACCGAGCCCAACCACGCCAACGACGATACCCGCGATGCGCAGGCTTCTGCCGCCACGTGAAAGCAGCGCGCCACCCGAAAAGGCCAGAGCGCAGGCACTCAACACGGAGAGCACCTCCCATCCGACAGCCGTACCTACAAACAACTCCGGACGCCCCGTTTCGCCCTGTGGTTCCTCTCGCGGCGCCTCAGATCCTGAGCCGGTTACCGTTTCTTCGACAGATTCGGGCGTTACACCGGCCGGTCGACTATGGGACGGAAGAGTCTGAGAACCCGGCAGAAAGCTGGCCGCCTCCTCGACATCGATCCACGTCAAAGGCGTATGCAATAGCAGGACGACCCTCAGCTCTCGATCGGCCCACCAACACGTACCGAAGTACACCGCCCCGGCCACACTGAGATTCAACAAACCCAGCACCACGAGCCGCGAATTGCCGGCCGGCCTGCCGGCACGCGGCGTTCGCCGGACGCGGTGCTGCTTCGATGAGGAGTATACGACCTTGACTTCGAGCGGCTGGGCTGTATCCATGACGTTCGCTTAGCGACAACCGAGTGACACTTCGATTCCCTCAATCCCGTGACAAGGGCTCAACCTGTTTGGGGCCATAGCCGCGGACCGACGCTCGCCAGGTGACCGTCAACGTTGATCGGGTATTCCTGGAAGTAGTCATAGACCGTATCGGCGGTGATGGCGTCCACATCCGCCAACATCTGCTCGACCGAGCGCGGAGCGCCGCGAAACTCCATGTCGTCCATCAACTGCGTCAAGCGATAATATGGAGCTTCGCCTTCAACGGCCAACGACGTCCGCCGCTTGTTCTTGACCCTTTGTACCTCATGCTCCTGTACTCGCTCACGACACACCCGCTGTGCCTCGGACCGCATCGCCTCGAGCAGTTGTTCCGAGTTTCCCGGGTCACAAACCCCGTACATGACCATGATACCGCAGTCAGCATAGTCCAAATGAAACACGCCGGCCCGAGGAGCCGTTCCTTTTTGCACGATGTTCCAGAAAAACCGGGAGTTCTCACCGCCAAGGATGGTGGCCGCCGCCGAGGCCGTCTCCGCCCTCTCATCACATGCACTGATGGAAGGAAACGTCAACACCACGACCTGCTGCTTGAAGCGATCCACCTGAAGCACATCCGTCCCACCGTGAATCTCGGGCACTTCGCGAGCATGGGCCTTCCCCGTCACTTGCCAGGAACCGCAATGCTCCTCGGCAAGCCCGATAATCTCCCGCGGATCGACATTCCCCGCGACTACCAACAGCATGTTCGACGGGCAGTAATACCTCTGGAAATAGTCCCACATCTGATCCCGTGTCAGCGGACCCACCGTCTCCTCGTATCCGAGGATCGGCCAGGCCAACGGATGACCAGCAAACACCTTCTCCTGCAGAAAATCGAAGGCGAGATGCTCGAGGCTGTCCTTGGACATCGCAATCTCCTCGAGCACGACCTTCTTCTCCGTCTCGAACTCCGACACAGGAAGCCCCGAACGCATCATGTCGGCAAGGAGTTCGATTTGCCGACCGATGTCGGCATTGCGGACCCAGCCGTAGTAGATCGTCCGGTCCTCGCTCGTGTAAGCATTGTACGTGCTGCCCATGCGATCGAAGTCGACCGTGATCTCACGCCACGTCCGACGGTCGCTACCTTTGAACATCATGTGCTCGAGAAAGTGGGAAACGCCCGCCAACGATGCGGTCTCATCACGTGCGCCCGTGCGAGCCAGGAAACCGGCGGCCGCACTGCGAACATCCGGCATCCGTTCGATCACGACGCGCAATCCGTTTCCCAACGTATGCTGTGTGTAAGGGCTGTCACTCACGGTCGGCATCTCACTCCCTGGTAAACTTACAACGTTAGCCGGTACTGCAACTCACGGAACGACGCTTTACGATCACACGGTTCATCCCGGCGGGATCCAATAGCATCCGACAAGCGCCGGTGCGATCGACAACCTCCACGGCCGACACGCCGTACCGTCTCACCAACTTATACCATCCAGACCGGCGGCGGTCTCCGATCGAGCCACGCGGATCGCCAGGCGCCGATCAGACCTTCTTATCCGCCACACAACAGTCTCCCTCCCCTATTTCACCCGCCAGCGCCCTGGGTCCCAGCGTTACCACGCAGCGAGGATCACGTGGATACGTAGTGAGGTACCGACGGACATCTTCGACGGTAACGGCCTGAACACGCGCCACTCGCTCCTCATCAGACCTAGGTCGGCCGAAGAAGAACAGGTCGCTGCCCAACTCCCCACAGCGAGCCCTGGTGCTGTCACCTCTCGTTTCCAGGCCCGCAACGATGCCGGTAACCGCCCGGTCCAACTCGTCTTGTTCTATATCCTCGGCCAATCGATCCACCTCTCGCAACAGTGTGGCATAGGTCTGGTCGCATCGCTGCGGAGTAGTAGATGCCCCGAGGAAGATCATCCCGGAGCCTCGCGGCGTTTCGTGCCAAGCGTTGACCCAGTAAACAAGCCCCTGCTTCTCCCGTATCTCTGTAAACAGCCGTCCACTCATACCACCCGAGAGAACGCCCAGCATCACCTGTTGAGCCGAGAAATCGTCGTGGGTTGCATCTAGGGCAGGCCAGCAAATCCCGATCTGCTCCTGCTCCAGCTCTTTTGGATAGTGCGTCGTGCCGGCAGAGAACTCCACAAGAAACGGCGAACGACCATCCTGTACCGCCGGCCCGAATCCATCGAAATATCGCCCCAGCGTGTCGGCCACCCGATCCGGCTCGACCGCGCCGGCAACCGCAATCACCATGCGACCTGCATGAAAGCAAGAACGGCAGTGGCTCTCGAGATCGTCCCGTGTGATGCGCTCCAACGTCTCCGCTTCACCGAGGGGATGCCGGCCAAGCACCGGACCATACGCCTTTTGTCCGAGCAACTTGTCGGCCAGACCGTGGGCGTCATCCTCCAGGGCGAGCAACTCCTGGGAGGCGAGTTGGAGATTGACCTCAAAGACATCCTGGGGAAACGTCGGCGTTCGGAGAAACTCCGCATGAAGTGCCATGGCTTCCTCGAAGTGCTCGGGCAGAACCGTACAGGTGAACGTCGTTGACTCCCGACCGGTGCTGCCCCGCCGACCCGCCCCAATGGCATCGAACGCGTCTGACAGCTCGCGGCCTGTTCGCTTCTCCGTTCCCTTGTCGATCGTCTCGGTGACCAGACGTGCCAGCCCGAGCTTCTCGATCGGCTCCACGCTTGCCCCGGCCAGTACGCGAATCTGGAACGCAACGACGTGCCGGTGCGGTAACGGCGTCACGCCGTATTCCAGACCGCAGGGCAGACTCTCGTGCACAAAATCCATCTTGACGACTCCAACGCCCATTCAAACCGCACCGACCGCATGATAGCAGAATGACATCCATTCGTCTCATCGGTCAGGGACGGCATCATCTCCAACGGCAACGGGGGCACACGCAGGACGCCAGAGCCCACGAGCATCCCTCGTGATGCATCACGACATGTGTCAGGCAGGCAGTCACAGATCGTGTGGTGAGGGCCTACGAACAGCTCTCTGAGTTGAAACGATGGAGAGCCTCCCATCTCATCCGGCCGGAAAGGGACGACCGCACGACTCGCTCATCAACCCGGGGGGGCCGGATCAGGACCTTCAGAACGTCCTCCATCCCGTACCTCTGGGCGCCGTTCGGGGGATTGCAAAGGCACGATGGAATCCCGAAGTTCCTCGAGAGGTTCACTTTCCGGCTTCCGGTCCAGGGCTGTGTGTATGAACTGGAGGGCAAGCTCCGGCGAGAGACCCCGGTCCAGCGCGCTTCGAAGATGCCCTGCGGCGGCCTTGTCATCACCCACGTGAAAGGCCAGGTCGGCGGCCAGGTAATGGGCAACCGGGTCATCCGGATTCAGCTCGATTGCCCGGGCCAGCCACCGCTGAAATGTCGGAACAAGGTGCGCAGGTGCCATCCGCAGCAGTCCGCCGGCGTCACGCCGGTTGAGCAAGGACTCGGTCATTCTCGAATACCTGTCCCCCAACGCACGACGGATCCCCGGTTCCCCGACCTCCCCGGCTCCCATCTCCAGCACGAGTAAACGGGCCCTATCCTCAAAGCCCGCGGCCAACGCGTAGTCGATCATGCGTGTCTTGACGCTGAAGGCGAGCAAACGTCCCGACCGCGATTGCGGCGCCGTCGCCAACGCCCGCCCGGCGGAAGCCAGTGCCGCCTTCGCGTCACTCGGATCCAGGAAGAACCGACAATCCGCCAACTCCGCCCAACAGCTCGCCGCACCCAGCGGTGCCGACAGCGCAAGCGAATCGTAGCAAGGCGCCGCCAATTCGAGCGCCGCCTTCGCTCCTCGATAGTCGCCGCGCAAGAACCGGACGGTCGCTACCAACCGCAGTTTCTCGGGTGCCCATGTCTCCTGGGGCAAGCCCGTCCCCTCGTCGATAGGCGGTGTCCGGATCGCACGGATCGCCTCTTCGAGCAAGCCCTCGAGCCTCCCGTCAAACTCCGGATCCCCGGCCAGCTCTGCCAGCAGGTCCACGTAAACCCGGCTGATGCGGTTGTGCCTGAGCGGACGAGCAAACACATCCATGAACTCGGCGAACTCGGACGCCGATTCGACCAGACCGCGTTGAATGCGCACGTAATCCGCGGCAATCTCCGGCACGAACGGTTGCCGTCTAAGCTCGCGGTTGATGGCCACGGCCGCAGCCTTCAGCCCGGCCTCCTGCCCACTCCAATCGTTGCGCGCACCGGCGTTCCCCGCCTGTGTAAGCGTGAGCCAGTAACTCAACCATCCGTGGTTGATGAACTCCGGGGATCGCTTCACCAGCTCGGTAAGGGCACCGCTGCCCAGCTCACAATGTTTGTCACTGAGCCGGTAGTCATCCTGCGAAAGTGCCAATAGACGCAGGTCCGGAGGCTCCATCTCTTGGGCCCGAATCGCCCGATCGGCCGCCCGCTGCTGCAGCCCCTGAGCCGCCTGCAAGTGAGCCTGCCCCAGACGATAGAGGTTGGCCAACGATCGTTGCGGATTCAACCGAGTCGTGGCAAGTGACGCCAGACGAATGGCCTCCTCCGAGTCGCCGTTCGCCAACGCCTCTTTGGCACGATGTACGCTCCTGGCTGCCGCAAAGTCCTGCTGAACCATGACTAGAATCCCGGCGCCTAGCAGGACTCCGCCCGTACCAACGACCATGCGCCCAAACCGCGAGGATCCCGGACGTAAGACCGGAACGGCCTCGCCTCTGCGGCTAAGCGCCCAGATCAGGCCAAGCACCGTATAGAAGCACGTCACGATGCCGGATACGCGAAGCCCGACGCCGAAACACTCCTCGACACACAGGCCCACCAGAGTCCCCATCAACCCGATCAACATCCAGCGATGACCGCCGGGAAGCTCCATGGCCAAGACACCCATCCCGGCCCGAAGAGTCAGGAGCAGCGCGGCAGCGATCAGGACAATCCCGACAGATCCCAGATCGGCCATCACCTCCAGCCATTCGTTGTGAGCATGTGCGATCCGCGTCTGGAACACGAGAGGGTCGTCGAGAACGTCGTCCACAACATGCGAGTCGCCAACCAGCGCGAATCCCCCCTGGCCGAATCCCGTGAACGGCTTCTCGTTGAACATCCTCCACGCATAGTCCCAGGCGTACATCCGAAGACGAACCGTCGCGCTGCGTCCTGTGGGCGAAAAGGTGTCGGTCCTCGAGCCGAAGTAAAACCAGCCCGAAACCGTGATGGCCAAAGCAATGCCCACCGGAACCCATTTTCCCCGCCCCCGTAATGCAAAGAACACAACTGCCAACGCCCCGAACAGCAGGGCGACACTCGGACCTCGCGAGTCTGCAAGGCGAAACGCCCACAGCCCGAGGCCGATCGCCACGGCGGCGGGGATGAGCAGCCACAAGGAACGCGACCGCACCCGACTCCTGCCCACGACACGTTCCCACGCGAAGCAGCCGCTCAGCAGAATTCCGGGTATCAGGCACGTCGCAAGGAACGAAGGGTTCCCGAGGGGAAAATCCGCACGCAGGGTCGGGTTGCGACCGTAGTGGTACCAGACTGCGACGGATGCCGTCACAGCCATTATTGCCACGAGCGCACGCGAGGCGAGTCGTGCCGCTACCGAACTCAATCCATACCCCACACATAGCGCCCAGGACAACTGGATCGTCAGCAGGATGCTCCCACCGACAGCCAGCTCAGGCGCTCGGGACCAACGAGCAGAAGCAAACGACCACAACACGTACAGCACAAAGAGCACCTGTGCTGCAAAAAGCGGACCGATCGACGTCTTGCCCACTCCGGTTGGCGATGACGAGCCGTCCGATGTTGGCGAGCCGACGACCTCGTCGCCCCAAGGCGTCTCTTCCTCTCGCACCCTCGGCGCGACCACCATGGAGATGGTCAGAGCGAGGACCGCGAACCCACTGCCGATGCCCAGGATGTAGTCTTGACCGTACCCGCGTGAATCGTGGAAACCTGGTAGTTGAGACACAACAGTTGGACAACCGCCCGCAGCGGCGACTCTTCTTGCCACTCGATGGCACCGTCGACGGGCGCCACCGGCTTCGCCGGGCTCAGGAGCAGCGCCCCACCCGCAACGGTCATGACCACGAGGCAGAACATCACCACGTGGAGGGGTCGGATCAAGCTGGATTCACGAAGCGGGGAGTTTTGCATTCATCACTCTGACAAGCATCCTGGGAATCTACACCCACAAGGACCGTGTGATGTGCGGCGCCATGCCTTCAACCGCCTCTGTTTACGAAGGCTCCTCAGCATTCCACGCTACGTCCGGAACGCCCGCCCGGTGGTTGGCTCGCCGCGCAAAGACAAACAGTAGATCACTCAGACGGTTCAGGTAGATCGACACGGCACGGTCAACGTGCTGTTCCCGAGACAAGGTCGCCACGGCCCGTTCCGCGCGGCGGCAGACCGTTCGTGCAAAATGCAGTCGAGCAGCCGTCTCCGAGCCGGTCGGGAGAATGAAGTTCGTCAGTGGTTCAAGCTCCTCCGACGCCTCGTCAATCCAGCGTTCGAGCTGTGCGACGTGTGCATCTTCGATCATAAGACCCTTGCGCTGACCCTCCGGATACGCAAGTTCACTGCCTAGTATCAGCAGCTCTCCCTGGATCCTCTGCAGCACACTGAGCGTGCCTTCGTCATTACAGGCCGCAACCGCCAGGCCCAGCGCCGAGTTGACCTCATCGACCTGACCGTACGCGCTGACGCGCACGTCATCCTTCGGCACCCTCTGACCGCCAAACAGACCGGTGCTCCCGTCATCACCGCCTTTTGTATAGACCTTCATCCGTCAGCCCTATCCCTGATAACGCTGACCATTATAGATGGTTGCAGGAACACGGCAACGGCCCGGGTTAAGCCACCCCGCTCAGGACCCTCCCACAGCTCGAGCCGGAACCGCCGCCTTCGCCGAATCTGTAAGCTCGGGCTCAATCGGACAGGTCAAAGCTGAGAATGTCACACATCGGCTAACGAAGTGGGCAGGTCTCATGCCAGGCTGTATGCGGCACTCTGGGCACGCCAGAGCACCAAATCAGAGAAACCGGAAGTGAGCCAGCACCGGCTCCCACCTGGAATCAACGTCGATGACGGCGCTGCTTGCCGTTCTCCAGGATGCGTAACTTCTGTTCGAACTCCGGAAGAAGCGGAAGACCGTGCAGCCGGGCGAACGCGCGTATGTCTTTCGCATCCACGATCCCGTCACCGGTCAGGTCGGCTGCCTCCGCGCCGGGAATCCGCAAGCTTGCTACGGACACGGCTGATCGAGGAATTACCGGCAACACCGATGAGTCATCGAGGCCAACGACTTGAAGATCCCCTGATTCGCTCTGGCTCCCGACCGGGCAAGCATCCAATGCCTCACCCACAACCATGAAGTTCGGCTGCATCGCCGTGAAATCGGCCGTCCCCTGAACACCGTCCCCCGTAGCGTCCGCCCCCGTGCTGAGACTCGCATCGATAGGCACATTGAAGCGCGCGGCCAGAATCGAGAAGTCCGTGATGTCCACGAGCCCGTCCTGCGTGACCACACCCACCTGGAAGTCACCCGTCAACAACTTCGAGGAATCGGTCAGATCAACTGTCGCGGCGCACGAGGCGAAAGTCAGCGGAGCCAGACGACGCAACGTATGACCCTCTCGAACAGCGAGCCAACCTGCATCGGCGTCCACCTGATCCAGAACAACCGTCTCCAACCCGGCGGCATCCAACGACACCGGGATCGTACGTATGTCCGTCGATCCCCCGCACGTAGTGACCACGAACGTGACGTCACGTGTCACTACGGTGCCGATTCCCTGAATCTCCAGATTCACCGTGATCTGCCCCGCTTCATTCACAAACGTGCACACACCGGACTGGCACGTCGCATCCGTACACGGAGCTTCGTCGTCGCAGGCAAGACCCTCGTTGATCGCCCCACCGGGCGTGTCGCAGTTCCCCTCGGTGCCGGCCGGGTCACACGTGCTGTCGGCGTTGCACTGATCACCCGTACCCGAGCAGTCAGGAGCACCACCACCCATACACGTTCCCGCCTGACACGTCTCGCCGACAAGACAAACATCGCCGTCATCGCAGGCCAGCCCCTCGTTGATCGGGGTCAACGTGTCGCAGTTGCCCTCCGCACCACCTGCAGAACACGAGGCCGTGTTGCACTGATCACCCGCGCCGCTGCAATCCGGAGCCGTGCCGCCTGTGCACGAACCGGTTTGGCAGGTTTCGCCGACCAGACAGGCGTCACCATCGTCGCATACCAGACCTTCGTTGATCGCACCGCCCGCCGTATCGCAGTTGCCCTCCGCACCGGCCGGGTCGCACGTACTGTCCGCGTTGCACTGATCGCCCGTGCCCGTGCAGTCCACCACGCCGCCGCCCGTGCAAGAACCCGACTGGCACGTTTCGCCCACGTTGCAGGCCGCACCGTCGTCGCACGCCAGGCCCTCGTTGATCGGAGTCCATGTGTCGCAGTTGCCCTCCGCACCGGCGACATCGCAGGAGGCCGTGTTGCACTGGTCACCCGCGCCCGAGCAATCAGGAGTACTGCCACCAGTGCACGTGCCTGATTGACAAGTCTCACCGACCAGGCAGGCATTGCCGTCGTCGCAGGCCAAGCCCTCGTTGATCGGAGTCCACGTGTCGCAGTTGCCCTCCGCACCACCGGAATCGCACGAGGCGTCATTGCACTGATCACCCGCGCCGGAGCAGTCCGGAGCCACGCT
>JAUXGE010000299.1 GCA_030622435.1 Planctomycetota bacterium | reverse complement strand
CAACCCCATCGGGATCACATCCGGATGTTCATCAACGGTGGACGGGCTAACGAGTTCGTGGCCGACCGATTCGATCTGAACACGTTCGGGAGCCTTGGCCTCGAGGCCTTGAACCCCAATATGGTCACGCTCTTGTACGACCACTTCGGTACGATGATCGTTGCCGACACGAACCGCAAATACGCTGCGTTGACGGAGTACTGCGATGCGCACGGGCTGACGGATGATGTCCTCGAGGACATGTTCCTTCACACGATGATCGACGTCGATTACACGTTGGGTGACCCAGCGGAACTGGATCCACCCGAGACAAGGACCGTCCCGGGTTGGGACCCGGCCAACGACACGAACGGGGACGGGTATGTCGATGACGACGAGTTCGCCGTTCGCGTGAACCCTGAGGCCAGTGCCCGCACCAAGAGCGAAGCACGCATCCCGATCTACTACTGGGGGCCCCCTCCGGACTACCTGATGAACGTAGGCCATCCCGACTACCAGGCGTTCCTCCTCGAATACGCTTACGATCTCATGGTCGAGAGCGAGGAGTATGACAACCCCCTCCACTGGGGCACCATCGAGCCCATTCGAGTTGCCCCGGAGCCTTACTCCGGCTCGTACGCCGCGCTGATCGAGGTGTCCGGCGACGGTGTCAACCTGATCAACCGGCAGTACGTCACGCTCGAGTCCGGCATCACGTACACTCTCGGTGCGATGCTCAAGACGGCCGGGCTGACGGGCTTCGTCCGCGTTTACGAGTACGAGTTCGACGACGGCGAGCGACTCGTAGGCGAAATCCAGGTCAGCGACGCGGATTCGGACTGGCAGTTCCAGTACCTGCGGTTCCGAGTTAACAGCGATACGTATGGACGAATCACGTTCCGATTCAACGGCGGTCCGGGGAACGTGTGGCTGGATGACATCGTGCTGGCCGAGGGGCAGTTCGACAACTACGCCGATCTCCTCTCACAATCGAACCTGCTGCAAAACGGGGACTTCGAGGAAGGATTGACCCCAGCGCGATACGACGGGCTTTTCCTCGACACGCTGATGGAGAGGCTTTGGACCCAGGGCAACACGATGATCCTGGAATACCCGGACCGCGACGTGTACACGGCCGACATTCGGAGCTTTCTGGCCGACCTGATGAGCACGCTGCCCGACGGCATGTGGGTCGTCGGCAACGGGTGGACCTCAGATCCTTTCATAATAACCGGAGTAGAGCACGAGAACTGGGCAAGGATCACCACCGCAATCTACCCCACCACGTTGGACGACATAATCGATCGCGATGCACAGGGTATCGTCCAAGCCGTGCAGTTCAACGGGATCTACGACGAGGTGGCGAATCCGAACCGGCCGGACATGGCTGTCGAGGGCGTGACACTCGCGCAGGACCAGATGTACGGCCTGGCGCTGTACTATCTCGTGCACGGTGACCACACGTACTTCGGCTACGGCGTGCACGGGACGTACAGCCTGGACGTGGAGAAGTGGTTTGATGCCGTCGAGTTCGACGTCGGCCAACCGATGGGCCCGTATTACGTTGTGGATGTTCCGGACCCAGGATACACGGACCAGACGGCGAACATCCTCGTCAACGGAGACTTCGAGACCGATGACGATCAGGACGGCAACCCGGATTCCTGGATCCCGGCCGAGCCCGTTGAACTGGATGCCACAGTTGTCTATGCGGGTGATTACTCGGCGAAAATCCATTCGGAAACGGAGATCAACAACATCAACAAGCAGTACGTTACGCTGCAGCCGAACACAACCTACACACTCAGCGGGTGGATCAAGACCGATGACGTAACGGGGCGTGGGGCCCAGATCTACCCGTACGAGTTCGATGATTGCCAGGAATGCCAGTGGATCCGCGTGACCGGCACGACCGATTGGGCGTTCTACAACACGCTCTTCACGACGGGGGAGGACGCCGAGGGCCGGATCAACTTCCGAATCATGTACGGTACGGGAACGGCGTGGTTCGACGATCTCCATTTGACCGAGGGGCGCTATGGGGGATACATCGTCTATGGCCGGGACTTCGAGAACGCACGCGTGCTCGTGAACACCCCCTACCATGTCGGGGACGACACGGTCAAGCAGTACGACCTCGATGGAACCTACCACACCGTCAGCATCGACGGCATTCCAGGCCCGGGCAGGACCAGCGTGAGCCTGCCCAGCGGGCACGGCGTGATCCTGACCAGGCAAGGACCGGAGCCGATTCCGACACTGACAGCCTGGGCGGGGTTATCAATGGGGCTGCTCGTACTGACGGCCGGGACCGTGGTGATCTTACGGCGTCGACTTGCAGAGTGAGGCCGTGATCAAGTACTGCGGCTGACTACGGCTCCCCATGTTTCGGCTCTTGTTCGTCCGGGCCTATCGATTCATTTTCCCCATCACCGGCCTCCCTCCCTTTGCCCGGATCATTCGGAAGCCAGGCGTCGAAGAATCGGCGGCACGCCGAATCAACGTGCTCTTCTACATCGCGGCGGAAACGGCCATAGGCCTCGAGGAGTGCACGGCCTGCCGGCGTGAGATCGGTTCCGCCTCCGCCTCGACCGCCGCGCTGTGGCTCGACGACGGCGATGCCGGTCCGTTCCTCCAGAATGTCGAGATGCTTCCACGCCAGCCGATAGCTCATGCGGAGCTGCTTGGCGGCCTCGGAAAGGGACCTCGTCACGGCGACCGCTTCGAGCAACCGCATCTTGCCCGGTCCGAACGCATCGCGTCCGTCGATGGCAACCCACAGCCGAAGGCGCGGCTCCCACGCACCTCGCGAAACCTCCTTTGGGCTGGCAGATCGATCCTTACGCGGACCTCGCGGAATCCTCGGCATGGTCTATCTCCACTCGAGCGAACTCCGCAGCCGCAGGTCGGAAGTTCGCCCCGCCCTCCCCAGCGTATGGCAAGGTGGACGGAAACGAGCTTCGTGTCACGATTTCGGAGCAGGCTGAAGACACCGGTTGGCTCACTCTTCATTCAGCGCCGGCCAAGGTGGCGAGACGCGGCGGGCGTCCTCCCATATCGGCGACGGGAAACGCTCCGGCAACTCGTCGATTAATGACGGTCTGACCACGACAATCAGCGTCTGGCCGGCCCGTGCATTCCGCAGAGCCTCCTCGAGAGCCGGAGCCCACCCCTCTCCGCGGAACTCCCACGGCCCCACTTCGTCGATGGCGATCAGATCGAGCCCGTCACGGACGGCTGAGGAAGTCGCCAAGACGCCCGACGCGACAGCGGCCGGGGCAAATCGAAAGGCGCCCACGGTGGGTTCCTCCCCGGGGCGGGCGATCCGAGCGAGGGTTTGCCGTGCTCCATCACGCAAATTGATCAGATCGTAGCCGACCCGCTCACCCCCTTCGAAAACCGCCGGCGAGACCACACCGCCGACCGAGCGCCCGTATTCGGTCGCATTGGCGGCAAATCTGCGCACAAACGTCGTCTTCCCCTCTCCCCTGGCACCGGAAACGATCAGTAGGTTCATGCCCTGTCGCGGTTTGCGAAATCCAGAAATCCACAGGAAAAATCGGTTGCCTCATCGATGGTCCCAATATACACTCTTCGCCTCCGGAGCGAACCCTCCTCCGGTTAAGCGGTTGGCTTCAGCCCCACGGTGCCTGGGGAAGGAGGCGGGTCGCGGTTTTTTTTAAGGCGGGATATGCTTCTCAAAGCACATCGATCAGCGAACGCCGTGGCTTATCGTGGAGGCTTCAGCCTTCTCGAGCTACTCGTGGTAACGTCCGTCATCACGCTCCTGGTGGCCATACTCTCTCCTTCGCTCTCGGATGCGCGGGCTCGGGCAAAGCAGGTGGTATGCAGCTCGCGGATGAGGCAATGGGGTGTGGCACTTGCGTGTTACGCCACCGAGAACGACGGGATGTGGCCTCACTGTGACGGCCTGGATCGCGGTCCGGACGAGCTGGACGATCCGGGGTTGACCAAGGAGGGTCTGGCCGACTGGCACGGCTGGGCGGATTTGCTCCCTCCTATGATCGACCTGAAACCGCGACGGGACTACCCCCGTTTCAATCATCCCGGCGAGTCGACGTTCTACCAGTGTCCCTCGGGTCGCCCTTTTGAGAGCAACGGCGTCTACAGCTACAGGCCTTTCCGTGACGGCTTTTACAGCTACGCGATGAACTCCTGCCTCGAGCTGGATTCGAACGCGTGGCCTCCCGCCGACGGACTCGGTTATCCCATGCCTTCGTTCCTCGACACGGCGCTGATCAGATGTCCTCAGCGCACGTTTGTTCTATTCGACCAGTTGATGGATCCTCGCAAGGGCTTTGATGCGAAGAGAGTCTACCGTGGAGCGGGGAAGTACTCAGGGAGCTACCCCAAGTCGTTCTCCGCCCGTCACCGGCACGGGCAGTCCGGGTTGGGGGGGAACATTCTCTATGCGGACGGGCACATCCAGTGGCAGCGCAAGGTCTGGAAGGACGACTGGGATGTTGAGTTGGAGGTTCCTCCGCGCGACGACGTGAACTGGTATCCCTATCCGGTTGTCAAGCGACCGGAGAAGAAGCAAAGGAAACGGACAAGGGGAGGCGGTCGGGGAGGCCGTCCCAGGTAAACAAACCTAGCAGTGCTTCAGGCAGAGGAGGGTGATTGTGAGGGTTCAGAAGTTGTTGGTGGTCGGGCTAATGATAGCAGTCGGCTTCGTTGGAGGGGTGGCACAGGCGAGTACCCTGACGATCCACGACATCCAGTCGAACACGTCCGACGGTGATGCGTCGATCTACAACGGTCAGATTCATGACGTAACGGGCGGGATCGTGACGCACATCTGGCAAGGCTGGAAGCCGCGCGCGTATTTGCAGGACCCGGCCTATCCGCAGTGGGGCGGGATCATCGTGAAGGACTTTGAGGGCGGAGCATTCGCCAACAATGTCAACGTCGGCGATTGGGTGAGCCTGAACGACATCCTAATCGAAGAGTACCGAGGGACGACGCATCTCCAGTACGACACAGGCTCGGCGCCGGATGTGTCGTTCACCGTAGTCAGCACGGGAAACCCGGTGCCGGCACCTCGCGTGCTCTCCGCGTCAGATCTTGTGGTTCCCGTCAACCATTCCGCCAGTGAGCCCTACGAGAGCATGATCGTCTCCCTGCACTACGTCCGCGTGGGGCAGAAGGGGCTCGGCAAGGCTGGGGACAATTACGAACTGATGCAGGGCGGTGTGATCGCCTGGGGAACGGACTACCAGAACGTGGACGCCGGCGCTCCCTACGATCCGAACATCGTGACTGGCAACGTGCTCGTGACCGTTACGGGTGTCGTTGAGCAGTACACCAAGAGTCCCACTTGGGACTACTACCAGGTGTGCACGCGATCGGCGGGTGACATCGTGGCGGCAGCTGAAGGCATTCCGACGGTTTCCGAGTGGGGAATTATCGTCCTGGCGTTACTGCTCGCAGTGACGGCGAAGGTCGCTTTCCGCCGCACAGCCGCACTCGCGGCGTAAGAGAGAGTGTGAGAACGTACCAGGATGATCCGAGCCGCGACCGTGAGGGAGCGGTTTTGACGGATGAAACCGGGCCGCTTTCTTACGGGCGCGGTTCGGAAAAAACTTCTCACACACGTTCTAAGACGTCGAGGGGGCTGACGCCCGCGCAGGCTGAGGTCTACGGCTCGAACGGGGCATGGTTTCAACGACTTGTGCATGGTGGGTGCTTGCCGGATGAGGGAGGTGTAGTGGCAGCCTCCCGGGAAAGAAGGAAGAGAAGTCCATGTCTCTATTGAGCATTAGAACCGTTACATATCTGGGGCTGGTGCTCTTTATGCTCTCGGAATCACAAGCAATCGGAGATGAACTGACCATCTATGACATCCAGTTCAACACCTCCGACGGCGACGCGAGTTTCTATGCCAGTGACCCGGCCGGCGTCCCAGACCTCTACGACTGTCCCGGCGGCGTAGTCATCGGGAAGT
>JAUXGE010000139.1 GCA_030622435.1 Planctomycetota bacterium | reverse complement strand
GTTCGACGTGATCTACAACCCGCCGGAAACGAAGCTGCTCAGGGACTCGCGGGCGGCGGGCGTCGAGACGCTGAACGGGCTGGACATGTTCGTGCGGCAAGCGGCGATGCAGTTCGTGCTGTGGACCGGGCACTGTCCGGATGAGCCGACCGGTCGCGATCTCATCATGCGCGAGATCGAGCGGCAAGGGAGTTCGCCATGATGACAAGCCGTGACACTTGCGCCAGGAGAGGATCTATCGCCCTGATCGGTCTTCGAGGATCGGGGAAGACGACCGTCGGTCGCGAGTTGGCCGCACTGCTTGGAGGGCCGTGTGTCGATACCGACGACCTAGTCGTGCGGCACGCAGGCAAGTCGATTGACGCGATCTTCGAGGAGGAGGGAGAGGATGGGTTTCGACGTCGCGAGCGCGACGCCGTTATGCAGATTATCACCGATCCGCCGGCCGTGATCAGTCTGGGGGGTGGAGCCGTTCTCGACGAGGGAAACGTCCGGGCGCTTCGGCGTGTGGCAACGCTGGTCTGGTTGACCGCGCCGGTGGAAGTGCTCCGGCAGCGGATTGCCTCCGACGAGACATCAAGCGAGTCCCGTCCGGCCTTGACCGTCCTATCCGGACCGGAGGAGGTAGAGCGGCTTCTGCGCGAGCGATCCCCGCTCTATGAGCGTGCCGCGGATGTGGTGGTCGACTCGTCGAGCGACAAGCCGCGGAATATCGCACGGACCATCCTGTCCGAACTTGAAGGTCTGGGCCTATCGTGACCCGCGTGCGTTCATCGACCACTGGGTGACGGTGTGCCACTGCTGTGTCAGCAGTGCGAACACTGATATGATGCGGGAGCATAGTACTACATCGCTAAGACCGGATTCCGTGGCGCTGTGAGCGTTCTTAGAAAACGCTGCGAGTTACGAGAAGCACGGAAGTGTGTGCTATCGCCACGGAAGGACCAAGCCCCGGCGGGGCGGCAGAGAGTAGCCCAGGGCGTGAGCCCTGGGTGTAGGACTCCCGTGCCCTCGAGCCCCGTAGGGGCGACAGAGCCCTCACCGCTTGCTCTTTCGCCCCTGCGGGGCTGGGAGTCAAATGGGGGTGTCCATGATCCCAGGGGTTGCGCCCTGGGCTATCATCTTTCGTCCCTCCGGGACTGGGAGTGCCGCATCTCTTGTACCGCAAACTCTTCCCGGTGTGCTGAGCCCTTAGCGTTGCAGTAATAGGTACTGCCATCAGTGGAGTAGAGCGAGAACAGCTGCTCCCTCGCTGTTGCGCCTCTGTATGGCGGCAAAGGACCGTGTGCGGCTTCCTGGGGTTCTGAGCCTCAGGAGGCGTCCGCGTCATCGGTGCCGGAGGCGTCCGGGTTGAATGGATCGGTGAATCCTTTTTGTCTGCAGATTGCGGTGACGATTTCGGGCATCTTCCTGATGATGTAATCTTCGAGCAGGAGGGTTTGCTTTTCCCCGCCGGACGTGTACTCGAGTTCGACCCGCCGGCCCCGGCGCTGGTCCCGGCGGCATAACCCCTTCATGGCGTCAAACGGGATAAGCGGCTTGCAGTGGATCTGCAACCCGGCGTTTGTCAGTGATGCGCGGAACGTCAGGACGCGGACAAAGTACACGAGGTAGATCGCACCGAAAACGCCCAGCACGTATCCGAACCACCGTTGGAAGGTCAAGTCGGTTTCAGTATGGATGCCGTCGACCCACTCGATTCCGGCCACCTGATCCCGATCCCATTGGACACGGAGGTGACCGCCCGGTCCGACGTAATACGTCCGGTCACCATGCTCCAATGAGGGGGGGCCCAGGATGTTCTGGACGGCGTCTCTGTTGGCTTTCTGCGGGATTCCCCGCATGAGTTGTTGCGCCTCGGCGGCCTTCAGTGCCGGGTTGATCGGCGGGGTGGCTTCATCGGATAGGCCCAGCAGTTGGGGCAGCTGTTTCGCGTTCTGCCGGGCGTAGCCGACATGTCCGTCCCACAGAAACGCGGATGCGAAGCCGTTGATCAGAGTCGTCATCGCGATTGCCCGAACGATACGCTCCGTTGTCGTTCCCGATCGGATCGGTTCCACACGAGGTCTCCAGGGCTCACGGCGGTATCGTTCGTGTTCCCATTCCGGGTACGGACTCCCACGCCTGATAAGGCATAATGATTCCGCAACGGGCACTTTCTTGCAAGTCCTTAATCTGGAAGAGATTGCGCGGGCGGGGTCGATAGCGGTGTCACGGGTTGAAATCGTCGTCGCATCAGGCGATAATGGCCGGTGAGGATACCCCGATAGTGGTGGGATCGAGGATATGCCATGAACGACAGTCTTGGCGCGGTCTGCGATGATTTCTACGTTAGCGTGCGGCTTTTTCTGAAGCTCGACATGAAGCTCGAGCGGGAGACGGTGCTGCATTTTTTCGACCGGATTCGCAAGGAGTACCCGGGTCTGACGAAGCTTCGGCGCCGCGATCGTGACTGCATCGTGCTCGAGGAGGAGCCCGACGAGCGGGGCTCGCGCCGGTGGATTCGGCTGGACGGCGGGAGCCTTCGGTTCGGTCACTTCGCACCGACCGACACGGACGATGTACGCCGATTCGGTAAGCTCATCCTCACTCAGGCACCGTACCACCTGTCGTTCAGCGACCTCGATTTCGATCATCTCGAGGTCGTTTTCGGGTTCGATCTCGAGTATCGCGGCAACCACGATCTGCTTGTCGCCGAAACGCTTCTGGGTGAACAAGCCGCAGGCGGCTTCCTGTTTGCCGATGAGGCTGCACATGTAATAGACGCGCAGCCCTATTTCGGCATCGCGCTTTCACCCGAGTGCGACTTGCAGGCTTACGTCGAGGTGAAATCGCGCACGACGACCTTCGAGGTCCGCAATGCGATCTTCGAGAACGAACCGATCAGCGTCTACCTTACGGCCCGCAAGTATTGGGGTGTCGATAATCCCCCGTCCCTGGCCGATGCCCTCGGCACTCTTTTCGATGTTGCGGAGGAGCTGACGACCGAGAAGGCCGTCCCGAACTTCGTCAACCCACTCGCGGCCGCCATCGCAAGCCGTTCGTGAGACGAAGTCCTCCCGGACGTATCGATATCGAACGAATTGAACGTCGCAAAGGGTGCGCCGGGCAGGTTCCCGAGGCTGTCGCACTGATTCCCATATCGAGCCCGTACCTGGAAGTGGAGTTTCGTTCCCGTGCCATGGGGGGTGTCCTGGGCCTCTCAGCCTGTGTGGTCTTACTGCCTCCGTACTCAACGGTCACCGCTGCTGCCCTCCGTCTCCGTCCGATAGGGGCCTGGATCGATCAGGCCGTTTCTGGTATAGTTGGAGTCCTGTGGGGGGCCGCGTGGGGTGATATCCTCTCTTATAGCTTGTGCTTGCTGAGTATGGAGGCGCGCGGTCCAGATACGCGTTCCGGGTCGGAGCGGCTGCCGCTGCGCCAGAGACTTTGAATGGTGGTTCGGGCCGGTTAGCCCGGCTTGTGGGGAGGAGTACTTGTATGGTTAGCAAATCGAGGTTTCCGGGGTCGTTCGCGCTCCTATCTCTGCTACTTGTGGCATGGGTGACCGGGCCCGCCCGGGCGGAGGAAGATCGACCGCTCGCAGGGTATCCCGTTGTACATGTAATTGTCGAGACGCCGGAACAAGTCGTTCAGGTGCAGCGTATGGCCAAATCCGTCCTGTCCGAGCACATCGGCGTGGGCGCGCTGGACCTCATAATCGCACCGGAAAAGCTCGAGGAACTCGATCAGCTGGGTTTACGCTACAAGGTGCTGGTCGACGACATACAGGTCTTTCTGGATCGCGAGCGCGTGTGGCGCGACTCGCCCGGCCGGGGCTGGTTCGATGCGTACAAGACTTACACCGAGATCAACGACTATATCGATCAGGATCTCATCGCGGCGTATCCCAACCTGATCAGCAAGGAGCAGATCGGTACGAGTGTCGAGGGTCGTGCGATCCACGCTCTGACGATCACGAGCCCGACGGGTGGTCCGGACAAGCCGGCGATATGCTTCAACGCACTGCAGCACGCCCGTGAATGGATCACGCCGATGACCGTTATGTACATCACAGACCGGTTTGTCAGGGGCTACGAGAGCGATCCGCAGATCCAGACACTTCTGGACGAACTGGTCTTTTACATCATCCCTGTCGTGAACCCCGACGGGTACGAGTACACGTGGCTGGGCGACGACGAGCGCTGGTGGCGCAAGAACCGGCGGGACAACGGCGACGGCACGTTCGGCGTCGACCTGAACCGGAACTGGGGCTACGAATGGGGCGGAGCGGGTACCAGCAGTGATCCCGGCGACAACCTCTACCACGGTCCGTACGCGTTTTCCGAGCCCGAGACCCAGGCTGTCAGCAACTTCATTCTGGCCCACCCTGAGATCCTGTCTCACATTGACTTCCACAGCTACAGTCAGTTGATCCTCTGGCCTTTTGGCTATGACTACGTCGATCCGCCAGAGCCCGACAACTGGATTCTTACGGCGCTGGGCTTCGGGATGTCGGACGCCATCTACAACGTTCACGGTGAAACCTATGTGGCCGAGCCGTCTTATGCTCTGTATCCCGCTGCGGGAACCTGCGCGGACTGGGTCTACGGCAGCGGCGGTGCTTATTCGTACGTGTTCGAGTTGCGTCCGGTGGGTGCGCCCTACTTCATCCTTCCTCCCGAGGAGATCATTCCGACGGCCGAAGAGAACTATGCGGCCGCCCTGGTCATGGCCGAGTACTTCCTGAAGGCCGTGGACATCTACTTCCCGAACGGACTGCCCGCGACGATCAGTGCCGGTTCGGATACCACGATCGACATTGTGATCAACGGAGTACGTGAGGCGGTTGTCCCGGGTTCTCAGCGGATGCGCTATCGCTACGATCCGGCCGGTCCCTTCGTGGAGGTTCCGCTTACGTTGACGGGCATCAATACGTACGAAGTCGTTTTGCCCGCGACGAACTGCATATCGACACCGGAGTTCTATTTCACCGTAAACGGCGACGGCGGTACGACGGTGACGAGTCCCGATTCGGCGCCGCCGGCGTCCGTGCATACGGCCTCAATCGTCACACCCGGGCTGATCTCATTCTACTCTGAGGATCTGAGCACGAATCCCGGTTGGACGGTCGAAGGCGACTGGGCGTGGGGCCAGCCGACCGGCAGCGGCGGCGAGTACGGCGAGCCCGACCCGACCAGCGGCCACACCGGTCCCAACGTCTACGGATACAACCTCAGCGGTGACTATCCAAACAGCTTGTCCGAGCAGCATCTGACCAGCGCGCCGATCGACTGCACGGGTCGCCACGGCGTCAACGTGTCGTTCTGGCGCTGGCTGGGTGTGGAAGAACCCGCTTACGACCATGCCTTTGTGCGTGTCAGCAACAACGGCACCGATTGGGTGACCGTGTGGTCGAACGGCGTCACGATAGAAGACTCGTCCTGGACACTGCACACTTACAACATCTCAGCCGTGGCCGACAATCAGCCGACTGTCTATCTGCGATGGACGATGGGCTCCACGGACGGCGGATGGCGGTTCTGCGGCTGGAACATCGACGACATCGAGTTGTCCGTTGCCGTCTGCGACGGCATCCTCGGGGACTACAACGGCGACGGCGAGGTGGATGGTATCGACTTCGATGAGTTCGGACCCTGTTACAACGGCACGGGCAATCCGTTTGGCCCCGGGTGCGGCATCTTCGACTTCGACGATGATGACGACGTCGATTGCACGGACTGGGCCGGTTTCGAAGAGGCCTGGGCTGGGGGTGGTGAACCACCGACTTTCGATCCCTGCGAGGCGTTCACGGTTCCGACGGCTGATGCCGCTGAGAAGAACCGCTTCATCTCGTTTACGCCGGGAAGCTCCATGGGTGAGCCCCAGGCCTTTCGGGTGACCACTGTGTCAAACCCGGTGTTCCCACAGTCGGAAGGGTGGGGGAAATGGGTCGGTGCGCCGGACGGCTACGGAATCTCTCGGCTGCTTTGTGAGCCGGTGTACCGCGTTTGGGATTCTGCGACAGTCCACGTTGGTGATCAGGATATCGTTCCCGGTGCGACGTATGCGATTGAGGCGACACTCGACGGAATCGACTTCCTCTCACCTGTTGCCATCGCAACCGTCTCAGTTTGGGGTGATACGGTCGGCGTCTTCGAAGACGGCGCGTGGGGTCCACCTAACGGCTCGGTGGATATCACAAGCGATGCCGTTGCCCTTGTCGACGGCTTCAAACACCTTCCGACTGCGCCGCCGGCTACCTGGTGTGAGACGTTCCCGGATCGGCCTCACGCCTCGATCGACATCATGGACATCGTCCTTGTCATCGACGCGTTCAAAGGTATGCCCTACCCGCACGATCCGCCGGTGCCTTGCCCTTGACGTGAATCTCGTAGGAAGGCTGCAACGAGCATTCAGCGGCCGCCCGGTTCGGGCGGCCGTTTCTTTATAACTGGATTCTCCATCGTTCAGCCTCCATGCTTGTACAACAGAGAATGCACTCGAGTAACACTGAATGAGTGGCAGCGGAATTCAGGGATACGTATAGTGTCCCGATCCTGTCCCACGATTTCCCGTTCTTTGTTCCGTGGCGACGGCATGCTCTCAGGTGTTGGACGCTAGGGCTCTTCTTCAAGGTGTGGTGGCATCGGATTCAGGCCAATGCGTTGGATGAGATTGTCGAAGCGCGGGTCGTCGCGCAGGCTGTCCAGACCCTCGGCGACCTGAAGAATGGGCATCACGAATTCCCGATTCTCGTACGCCTTCTCCAGCCACGCGAACGCTTGGTCTTTGTCGCCAAGCCCCGTGTGGATCAACGCGAACTTGTGGGCGGGAACATTATGCTGCTTTGCCGACTCGGTTAATTTTTCCAGCTCCCGCAGGGCTTCGTCCGTCCGACCCACGCTTGCGTAGGCGTGGCCCAGAATGCCGACGTGCGTCACGCCTCCGGCGAGTTCAGCGGCGATCTCGAGTTCGACGATGGCCTCCTCGTACATGCCCGCATCCACGTATATCCGCCCGAGATGGGCGTGGGCCGGGGCGAATAGCGGGTCCATTTGGACCGTTCTGCGGAGTTGATCAATGGCTCGTTCGGTCTGGCCTGTCCAGTAGTAGAAGCACCCAAGATCCCGGTTGATAATCAGCGAGCCCGGATCGAGCTGGTGGGCGCGCCCGATCTGCTCCAGGGCCTCGTCCCCACGGCCCTGCGAGGCCAGGAACCCGGCGTACCAGTTGTGCGCGGTTGGATAGCGGGGATTGAGCTCGATTGCTCGCTTGAAGGAACGTTCGGCGCCGGGCCAATCCCAGTCATAGACCCATTTGATCCAACCGAGAGACGTATGCGCCTCGGCGAGCGTGCCGTTCACTGCCAGGGCTTGTTCGGCTGCTTCTCGTGCCTTGGGGATGCACTCCTTGGGAGGAGAATCCAGGAGCACCATCAGGCAGTAGCAATCGGCCTTGCCGGCATAGGACAGGGCATACTCAGGGTCCAGACGGATCGCCTGGTCAAACAGTTCGATGGCTTTGTTGTAACCCTCTCGGCTCCTCCTGTTCCACCAGAAGCGACCTTCGAGATAGGAGCGATGCGCTTCCGGGTTCTCGGTGGAGCGTCTGGCTAGTTGCGTCCTTTCCTCGCCGGTGAGACGCAGCTTCAACGCGTCCGAGAGGCTGCCGGCGATGTCGCGTTCAATGGCGAGGATGTCAGTCATCTTCCGGTCGTATCGCTCGCTCCAGAGTTGGCGATTCGTCGCAACGTCGACCAACTCGGCGCGAATCCGCAGACTATTGTCCCGGATGTTGATCTGTCCGGTCAGCACCGCCGCGGCTTTTAGGTCGCGCCCGATGGATGCGATGTCTCGATCGCCGATCTTGCAACGGAAGGCTGTACTGCGGGGAATCACGCTTAGCTCGGTGAGGTTTGAAAGACGATCGATGATGCTGGCGGGGATCTCATCCTTCAGATAGACCGTGTCCGAGTCTGAGCTCATCCCCTCAAACGGCAGAACAGCCAGTCTGATTCTTTCCGCTACCGGTGTGGCGGCCGGCCAAGGCGGAACCGCCGGCGCCGGCGGATAGGATGGGAACTTAATCCGTGCGAGCAACTTGTCGAACCGTGGATCGGAGCGCAGTGGGTCTACGGTCGGGGCGAACTTAAAAAACACCAGATCGTTGTCACGCTCATCACAGGCCTTGTCGAACCACTCGAAAGCCAGGTCGAAGTTCCCCAATCCGGCGTGGATCATCCCGAACGCACCAGCCGGGACGTACTCCCCCTGCGCGGAGAGTTCAGTCAGGATCCGGAGTTCCTCGAGCGCCTCATCGCGGTGCCCGGCAAGCCCGTAGGCCCAGCCCAGCGCCCCAGCGTACCTCGGGGTGCGTCCTTCCAACTCAACAAGCTTGCTAAACTCGGCAACCGCTTCGTCATAACGCTTCGAGGACAGGTAGATGTCACCCAGGATCTTGTGGGTAGGGGCAAACATCGGGTCCATCTCGACGGCGTGCCGGCAGCGCTGCAGCGCGAGATCGAAATCCCGCTCAAAGAACGCTATGGTTGCATATTCACGGTTGATGATCAGCGATCCGGGATCGAGCTGGCGCGCCTCGTCGATCTCGCGCGCGGCCTCTTCAAACCGACCCTGTGCAGCCAAAAAGACCGCATACCAGTGGTGTGCTGTCGCGTAGCGAGGTTTAAGTTCGATAGCCTTGCGATACGCCTTCTCGGCCGCGTCCCAATCCCAGTCGTACATGGCGTGCACCCACCCGAGCGGCGGGTAGGCCTCCGCCAACGTCGGATCCAGCTGGATCGCCGTTTCGGCTGCCTCACGGGCAAGAGGGGCTACCTCGCGGGGTCGGTGGGTGTAGTATCCCATGATGCTGTACGTGCCGGCTTTCCCCGCATAGGCCAGGGCGTACGTCGGATCGATTCGAATCGCCTCGTCGAAGAACTCAACGGCCTTTCTGAACCCCTCTTTCGTCCGCTTGTTCCACCAGAAGTGGCCTTGCAGGTAGGCGCGGTATGCCTCGGGGTTCTCCGTGTAGCGCTCGGTAAGGCGAGCCTTGTCTTCGTGGGTAAGTCGCAGCCGAAGGGCGTTGGAGATGTGGCGGGCAATGTCCTCTTCAATGGTGAGGATGTCGGCCAACGTCCTGCGATACTTGGTACCCCAGAGTTGCTTATCGTTGGCTATGTCGATCAGTTCTGCGTGGATGATAAGGCCATCCGCGAACACCGTGACGCGACCGGTTAGGATCGCCTCGACTTTCAGCTCTCGGCCCAGCGTGGCGAGCTCCCTCTCCTGGCCCTTGTGGCGAAAGGCCGTGCCCCGTGGAACGACTCGCAGGTTTGAGAGCCGGGCGAGGTTGTTGATGATGCTCGCCGGAATCTCATCGCTCAGGTACTCGGTGTCCGGATCGCCGCCTGCGCTCACAAAGGGCAGCACCGCCAGGGAAGTGATGGCCTCACGTTTGTCACTGCCCAGCTTGCCCGCTTGCCAAAGGGTGAGGACCACAGCCAAACCAACCGCCAGCGCGCCCACTAGAATCCAGGAGAGTCTGGCGGCCTTCGGCGCTGCCGTTGCGGGCTTCGACGGGCCACTGTCCATGAGAATGTCGCGCAGAGCAAAGCCCAGATCTCGTGCAGACTGAATGCGATGCTCCGGTTTCCTCTCTACGCAACGCGTAATCACCCGATCCACCTCGGGAACGACCTCGGCACGAGTGGACACAACGTTGGGAGGGTCTTCCTTGAGGATCGCCGTCATCGTCTCGGGTGTCGATTCCCCGGTGAACGCGCGAGATCCCGCCATCATCTCATAGAGTACGGAGCCAAACGAGAAGATATCGCTTCGCGCGTCAATCTTCTGTCCGCGCACCTGCTCGGGTGACATGTAGTTGACGGTGCCGAGAATCGTGCCAGGTCTTGTATCGAGCGTCATTGTGGGGGTATCGGCCTGTCCCTCGGGCTGCGTACCGACGGAGCCCGACTCCATGTGCGCCAGGCCGAAGTCGAGGATCTTCACGACCCCGTCTTTGGTCAGGAAGATGTTCTCAGGTTTGAGGTCGCGGTGAACAATGCCTTTGGCATGAGCGGCGGCTAGCCCGTCGGCGATGGCTGCGCCGTATTCGACGGCCTTACGCCACGGAATCGCCGAGCGGCGAACACGCTCCCGTAGCGTTTCACCTTCCAGGAGCTCGGTTACCACATAGGATGTATCGCCCTGTGTCCCAACATCATGGATGGCCAGTATGTTCGGATGAGAGAGCGCAGCGACAGCCTTGGCCTCGCGCTCAAACCGGGCCAGCGCACCGGCGTCCTCAGCAAGGTGTTCAGGCAGGACCTTGACCGCCACCTCCCGATCCAGCCGCGTATCCCGGGCGCGATAGACCTCCCCCATCCCGCCCGCACCGAGCGGGGCGACAATCTCATACGGGCCGAGATGTGTGCCGGTTTCCAATGTCATGGCTCTTGTCCATCCGATCCGAGCCCGGCCCCTCCGCCGACAGCTTAGCCCGCCTGTTCCGGCTTGTCCCAGCCCACCTCAAAGTTCGAGGAACTGACGGCTGCCGTTAATGCCACCCGCGCCCACGGATTTACAGTAGAACCTGGAAGCCACTCGTGCAATGTCGGACTCATCCTCGAACAACCAGGGACACTAACCCACTTTCGACGGCAGGAACAGGTCACTCGTTATCCAGTTTCCCGTCCTTCATTTGCCCACGAAGGCCGACCCGAGAATCGTCCCTTCACGTCGAGTCAACAAGGCTTCTCGG
>JAUXGE010000003.1 GCA_030622435.1 Planctomycetota bacterium | reverse complement strand
GGTCCGCACAGGGATCACCCGTACTGTCACAGCCGGCGCCGCTCGCAATATCGCAGATCCACCTGCCGGAGCAGAACAAGCCATCGGCGCACAACCCGTCGTTGGGCGTGTGCTCACACTCTAGCGTGCCGAGGTTGCAGACGTCCGTCGTGCAGACGAAACCGTCATCGCAGGCGGGGTCGGGCTGCACGGCACAAGCGGTTTGCGACAAGCAGGTGCCGCCCGAGCATGTCATTCCGCTCGGACACATCGCCACGCCGAGACAGACACCGTCCGTGCAGGAGTCGCCGTTGGTGCAGATATCACCGTCATCGCAACCTGCCGTGTTGTTCGTGTTGACGCACTCGTGGTCGACACAGGCATCGTTGGTGCAGGGATTATCATCGTCGCAGTCGGCATCCTCCAGGCACCCAACCATGCAATCCCCGGTCTCGGGATCGCAAACTTCACCCTCAGGACATACCACCGGGTCGTTCGTGCAAGCATCGGTGTCGGGATCGCACACGTCCGTCGTGCAGAGATCGTCGTCATCGCAATCGACGGCCTCACCCGCCAGGCAGCAGCCCTCCACGCAGGTTTCGATCCCATTGCAGAACACGTCGTCCAGGCAGTCGGCGTCATCCGTGCACGCAACGCAATCCAGGCACGTGCCGGTTTCTTCGTCGCACGTTTCACCCTCGGCACAGGGATCACCGGGCGAGACACAACCCGTGGCAGGATCGCAGGTCTCGACACCGGTGCAGAACAGACCGTCGTCGCAGTCAATGGCAGTCGACAAGCAGACTCCCTCGGTGCACGTTTCAACAGTGCACTCATCGCTGTCGTCGCAGTCCGCTGGCGTCGTGCAGCTCAGAGCGCACCTGTCAGATGCCTCTATGCAAACCTCACCCTCCAAGCACGGATCGATCCCCGGGACGCACGCACCATCGACGCAGGTCTCGACTCCGTTGCAGAACAAGCCATCATCGCAGTCGGCGTCCCCGAGGCAGTCGACGCAACCACCGTCGGCCGGATCGCACATCTGATCACCGCAGTCGACAGCCGTGAAGACGCACACACCGTCCACGCAAGCGTCGTCAGTGCACAGATCGGCATCGTCACACTCATCGTCCGCCAAACACTCGGCGCAAACGTCCAACTCCTCGTCGCAGTAATCAGCCGCGCAGGGCACTTCGCCCGCAACACAGACAAGCGTCTCCATGTCGCAGACTGGTACACCGTCGCAGAACACATCATTGTCCGGGCAGTCCGCATCAGTCTCGCACGCCACGGGCGGCGGCTCCCCCCATGGACACCCCGTGACAAGCACCAACATGGCGAACACGCCACAAAGCGTGCCCAACCGAGACACCCACAGCTTTGTGTTTCTTTCGATATTCAAACCTAGCATTCTCGTTGACCTCCAAGCAAAAGGTTGTGGCGTGCTCCGTGTCACACGCGGATCGTCTATACCACAAAATCAGACACGCAAAACGGGAACATCCCAAGCGTGACCCTCACCCGGTGCTCCGCCACACACGGGGCGCCGGATCAAGCCCACTTCACACATTTAAGGATTACAGAACCGATTTCGTCGCAGCACCGTCGCCCAGCAGCGACTCACTCCTTTAAGTCCGTTACGCGGCTCCGGGTCCCTCAGCACCTTCCGAGTTGGGGGCTCTCACCGTTCTGACCACGCGCCAGCTCCAGAACGAGCGCCTCCTCCAGTGCCGTGAAGTCCGCGGTTCTACCCCCTATGGCTCAAACACGCAAACTCCAACAGAGTACCGTGGGCGAATTGTAGGAATCGGCCAAAGCAAGTCAACCTTCAAACCCAAAACTTTTCGCCCTACCACGTCCCATCGCACAGGCAAATGACCGCACGCGCAGCAGACATTACAGGGACGTTGACTGCTAATCGGTCCTCCGCGCGCAGAAGCTTGAACAAACCATGGCAAAATCGGACGCCCCGCATCCGCTCCGCAGATCGCAACAGGCCGGGCCAAAGGCAGATTCTCCCGGGCGAAACAGGCCTAACCTATTATATTTGAAGTAATTACGGCGTTTGGCATCGCAACCCACCGTTCTCTCGACCAACCACCAAACCAGGACAACACAATCCGACCCAATGGATTGCTACAACGCATTATGGTGCGGACCCGTAAAGACCCTTCACGAAGGAACTCCTTTTCACAAAGGTATCCCAACTTGGCACAAACCACACACGACAACAAATCACAACCCGGGCCGGCTCAACGCCAGAATTTGCGGAGAATTTCCCCGGAAATCAAAGCCCCCAGAGCCCTCCAGTCGACGGGACAGGCCATTCCCGCCGCCGTACGTATTTAGCGTTGGGTGGCATGGGCAAGCGAACGCAGGGGCAAGCAGACTGGGCTACCGGTTACCCGGCCAGGACGAGTTCGTGACCGACGCCCCGCGGTGAAGCTTGCCCGTGTTGCCCGCAATCACATCCACTGCACGGGCAAGGATCACCACCAACCGTTATCCTCGAATCGGAGGTTTCGCTAGAGGCGATCCTTGCCCATGCCACCCGGATTCCACGCTAAACACATACCCGCCGCCCCGGCGGGGCATGGTCACGCGTGTCGATCGTCAGACTGCGAGCCCGCCAGGACCTCGACGAGATCGACGACGACGGCGGCGACCTTCGCCTTCGTATCCGAAAAAGCCGGCGACCAGCCGCCGTCCGCGCGGAGGATCTCGATCCGGGCGGTATCGGCGCCGACGTTGCCCGGACCATTGAGCACGATCGCATCGCACCCTTTGCGCTTCAGCTTCGCCTCGGCGTTTTGGTGGTGATCGTGGTCCTCCATGGCGAACCCGATCAACACCTGCCGCTCTCTTATGGTTCCGAGGTGAGCGAGAATGTCCTCTGTGGGTTCGAGTGTCAGCGAACGGGTGCTACATTCCTTCTTCCACTTGCGGTCGGATCGCGATGCAGGCCGATAGTCACAGACGGCCGCCGTCATGACAGCAGCATGGCACTCACCGAAGCGCAACACGCAAGCTTCGTACATCTCACGAGCGCTGATCACACGCAAGACTTCCACGCCGTCAGGCGCCGACAGCTCGACGGGCCCCGAGATCAGGACAACGTCGTGCCCTCGTCGCGCCGATTCGGCGGCTATCGCGTGACCCATCTTTCCAGTAGACGAATTGGAGAGGAACCGCACCGTATCGAGAAACTCGCGCGTCGGCCCGGCGGTTACGAGGATTCGCATGATCGAACTGATGAATTGAGAATGTCGAATGGCGAATAGCGAATTAAGGAAACGACAGCCTCTGTCACTTCCGATTCACCATTCTTCCTTCGCCATTCGCTATTCATCCCTCACCCTTCATCCTTCTCTTCGCCGGTTTTTCCATAAGCGACGAAACAACCACTTCGATGATCTCGTTCGGTTCCGCCATGCGCCCCGGACCGACGCTCCGACACGCCAGCCAACCCTCACCAGGCCCCACGAACCGGTAAGCCGGCTCGGCCAGGGCGGCGACGTTGCGCTGCACGATCGGGTTGGCCCACATGCGATCGTTCATGGCCGGCGCGATCAGAACGGGTGAGGCGGCAGTGACCACCAGTGTGCTGACCAGATCGTCGGCGATCCCCGAGGCAATCTTGGCAATGAGGTTGGCCGTGGCAGGCGCGATCAGGATCAGATCGGCCGCATCAGTCGCCGAAACGTGCCTGACCTCGACGACGTCCATCTCGTGCCACATGTCCGTCAGTACACGTCGGCCCGTCAGCGCCTGAAACGTCACAGGCCCGACGAACTTCCGGGCGGCCCGCGTCATGGACACGGTGACACCCGCCCCGCGCTTCACGAGCGCAGAAGCGACTTCGCAGACCTTGTAGGCCGCGATCCCGCCGCAGATGCCGATCAGTACTTCGTAGCCGGCAAGATCGGATCCGCCCTGATTGTCAGACCCGCTCTTCATCAGCCGGCTCGTCCTCGGGGAATTCCATCTCGATCTTCCCCTCGACGATCTCCTTCACCACGACTTCCAGATCAGTCAGACCCTTGGTCTCGACCATGGGTCTGGCCCCTTGCAGCAACTGGAGCCATCGGCGCTGGATGAGGGCGCAGAGTTTGAAACGCCCGCCGAACTTGTCGATTATGTCATCGTGCCGAAATGCCTCGATCATGCGGCCCCGCTCTCCTTCTGTACGATCGCCTTGACCTGGGCAATCGCTTCGTCCAAAGAATCATTAACTACAAAATACCGGTAGCAGCCGCCGGCTTTCGCCTCAGCGACCTCCCTCTCGGCAATCGTCAACCGCCGGGCGAGCTGCTCGGCGTCCTCCGTTTTTCGTCCTTCCAGCCGCGCCCGAAGGACAGCCGAATCGGGTGGTAACACGAAGATCCGCACCGAGTCGGGCATCGTCCGGGCCACCTGCGCACCGCCCTGGACGTCTACCTCCATCACCACGTTCTGCCCGCGCGACAGCGCTTCGACTACGGGGCGCTGTGGGGTACCATATCGCTGTCCGACGTACTCGGCACTCTCGAGGAACTCCCCGGCTCGCTCCCGCTGTTCGAACTCCTCGCGGCTGACGAACGTGTAGCTGCGACCCCCATCCTCACCGACCCTGCGGAGCCGGGTCGTCACGGACACGCTCCAGACAGTGTCGGGCAGTTGCTCCAGCAACGCGTTGCAGATCGACGTTTTCCCCGCCCCCGACGGCCCGCTGATCACGATCAATTTTCCGCGGAAGCCGCCCGAGGTGCAGGCCTCGCTACACGACATTCTGAACCTGTTCCTTCAAGCGATCGACCCACCCCTTCATCTCGACCACACTGCGGGCGATCACGGAGTCGTTGCTCTTCGATGCGATAGTATTCGCCTCACGGAGCATTTCCTGGCTCAAGAAGTCCAACGTCCGACCCACCGGTTCCTCTCGCTCGCAGAGCACACCGCACTGATCCAGATGCGAGGTCAGACGCGCGATCTCCTCACTTATGTCACACCTCTCGGCATAGATGGCGACCTCGCGCATCAACCCCTCGGCCTCGAGCTCGAAGCCGCCGGTCCGCATCAACGTCCCCACCCGTGATTTCAGCCGTTCGTGGTATTCCTCGATGACCTTGGGCGCCCGGGTCGCACAATTCGCCAGCAGGGACCGGATCGATTCACAAAACCCGAGTAACTCGCGTAGCAGCGCCTCTCCTTCGTCCCGCCGCATCGCCGACAGCGCATCAATCGCACGGTCCGTCAGATTGGTCACGATGTCCCGCTCACGGGAGCGGGCTTCCTCGTCGAGTTCCGGAACATCACAAACACCCGGAAGCAGGGCGATTGTCGCCAGGTCGATCGTCGAAGGCGGTCCATTCGACGCCTCTACCCGCGACAACTGATCCACGTACTCCTGCAAGGCGGCGGAGTTGATGCGCCGAAGCACCGAACCATGCTCGCTGCGAACACGGAGCGTATAAGTCACGGTGCCGCGAACCAGGCGAGCCCGCAGCATCCTGTCAATGTCACTCTCCAGAAACTGGAGATGCTCGGGCAACTTGAGAGAAAGCTTGACGTACCGGTTGTTGAGGCTGCGAATCTCGAGGGCGTAGCACACGCCGCCCTCCACGTGCTGCGCCGCCCCATAGCCCGTCATGGACCGGATCATGGACTGGGCCGGTCCTCGCCGGCGCCCGAATCTCCACCCGTACCACCCTCGCCGGTTTCACCGCCCCCGGATGGTTCGTCCTTGGGCGCGGTCTCGTCTTCACCGGGAGGGGGTTGAGTTGCTGTTGTCGAATCAGGCGTCACATCGGGAGGCGGCGTTTCGTCGGCACCAGTCCCGGCCGCATCTTCCGCAGGAGCCGTCGCGGTCGACAGATCGATCGGTGTCACGGAGATTGGAAGGGCATCTCCTTCGGCCGACGGTTCGGGAGTCTCCGGTGCCGCTTGTACCGGCTCGCTCGCGTTGTCGTTCTTCACCGATTCGTCGAATGCGTAGTTCGCCACCACGTTGCCAAACAGGAAGATCATGGCGACCACAACGGTAATCCAGGTGAACAGATCTCCCGTCTTCGCTCCGAACGCACTGCTGCCGCCGCCACCCCCGAAGGCACCGGACAGACCGCCACCACGCCCCTTCTGAAGCAGGATCACGATCATCAGCAGACAACATACCAAGAAGAGCGCAAGACCAAGAAACGTCTGCGTCCAACGCATCTGACAAAGTAAGTCCATCAACAAGCCTCTGCTTTCCAAACCCATGCACCGCATTCGCGCATCCACAGCGCTCGCGGTGACGCCAGCCTATCGAACCAGGGCGCGCGCAAACCCCTTGCCACCCTGGAACCTCTACGACGGCATCGCCACCGTCGTCTCAGCGGCCTGTATGATAGCAACGAAGTCCCCCGCTGCCAAACAGGCCCCGCCGACCAGCGCCCCGTCGATGTCCGGTTGGGCCAGGAGCGTCTCGGCGTTGCCCGGCTTCACGCTGCCACCGTACAGAATCCGGATCGATTCCGCCGTAGCCTGGTCGTACTTCGAAGCCAGCAGGCCACGAATCAGGGCGTGGACCTCCTGGGCCTGGTCAGGTGTGGCCGTCTTGCCCGTCCCGATCGCCCAAACCGGCTCATAGGCAATCACCAGCCGATCAGCGGGCACGTCCTTCCCTATGGCCTCGGTCATGTGTCGCTCGACGACCGCCGCGGTGCGCCCGGATTCGCGCTCTTCGAGTGTCTCACCGACGCAGTAGACCGCCGTCAGACCCCCATTAACGGCCGCCCGGACCTTCTTCGCCAGCAGCGGGCCGTCCTCGGCGAAGTACTGCCTGCGCTCGCTGTGGCCCAGGATCACGTGAGTGCATCCCGCGTCGACCAGCATCGGTACGGATATTTCGCCGGTAAACGCCCCTTCCAGCTCGAAATGGGCGTTTTGCGCCCCGAGCTTGACGGCCGACCCTTTGACGGCCTCGGCTATGGGGAACAGGTGCTGATAGGGCGGACAGACCAGGACCTCGACTCCGCTGATCCCCCCGACACCTTCACGTATCCCTTTCACCAGCTCGCTAGCCTCCGCGAGCGTCTTGTGCATCTTCCAATTGCCGGCAATTAGCGGTGTTCTCATAGCATTGACACTCCGTTGTCACAAAGTGATGACACGAGCCCCAAAAGGGTAACAAAGTGGCCTCTTACTTCTTTAACCTGCCGCCGGCGGTCCCCTATTTCCCTAACGGATCAGCAGGATGCGAGCCTTCTCCCCATTGCGTAACCCGGTGCCCGACGATGTCCGCAATCTGGCGGATTTGCTCCATGAGCCTCACGAAGTTCTTCGGCAAAACCGCCTGTGGACCGTCACACAACGCTCGATCGGGACAGCTATGGACCTCAACGATGGCGCCGGCCGCCCCGACCGCAATGCCGGCGAGCGTCAGGGGCGGAACCAGGTCACGCTTGCCGGCCGCATGCGACGGGTCGATGAAGACCGGCAGGTGCGACCGCCCCTGGATCACAGGTATGGCCGACACATCCAGCGTGTACCGCGTCTCCTCGGCGAACGTCCTGATGCCGCGCTCGCAGAGCATCACGCGGTGGTTGCCCTGGCTCAGGACGTACTCGGCCGACATTAGCAGCTCGGTGACGGAGGCGGCGATTCCCCGCTTGATGAAGACCGGCTTGTCCGTCTTGCCGACTTCGAGCAGCAGGTTGAAGTTGTGCATGTTGCGGGCGCCGACCTGGAAGATGTCGGCGTAGTCGTATACGGCCTCTACGTCGCGCGGATCCATCACCTCCGTAATGGTCGGCATGCCGAGGTGCTCGCCGGCCTCTTTGAGGAGTTCGAGACCCTCGCGCCCCATACCGCTGAAGGAGTAGGGAGAGCTTCGGGGCTTGTAAGCCCCGCCGCGAAGGATGGCTGCCCCGGCGTCCTTGACCGCCTGTCCCACGTCGAACAGCACGTCCCGGCTCTCGATGGCACAGGGGCCGGCGATGATGTTCACGTGCGGCCCGCCGATGCGAATGCCCTTGATGTCGAGGATGGTATCGGCCTCGTGGAACTCGCGGGAGGCGAGGCGGTAGGGCTCGGAGATGCTCATCACCTGATCGACGCCGGGGAGCTGCTCGAGCTGCTCCTGCGCCTGTGGGGTCTTCTCCCCAATGGCGCCGACGATCGTACGGTACTCGCCCTTCGAGATGTGAGGCTTCATGCCCAGCTCTGACACGCGATCGACGACGCGATGTACGTCATCGCCCGCGGCACTGGATTTCATGACGACGATCAGGTCCATGAGTGTTTTCTCAATTCCCCCGGGGTTGATCTTCGCGTGTACGAGATGGCATGTGGCATTCCAGGTCGATACCCCGGGTCTGACAGCCTGTTGAAAAAAGGCATCTCTGCTGTGTGGCACCGGCTTCCGACCGGTGAAAACGCGGGCTGGAAGCCCACGCCACACTTTTTTCAACAGCCTGCTAAGTGTCCGCCCTGCAAAGAGTTACGGACGCGCATGGCGAATCGGACAGTCTAGTCAGCTATCGCACAAGTGTCAAACGGCCGCGCGAACTGCGTCACGCTGGTTATCGAGGGGGCGACATCGCGGTTGGAATACCCGGCCCGCGCGCTGGGGCGTGGCCGCACGCGTTGGCGTACGCTGGGCGTTTCGTGCGATGCCGCCGCTATCGGCATCGAGGGCCAAAGCTCGAGTATGGTTGAGTGTTGCACAGGGAAGTCGGCCTACACGGCCGGGTGCCGTCTTCTACTTTGCAGCTCTGCCAGATCGCTCGGGACCACGAGCCTTTCTTGCACGAAAAGAAAGTCGAGGCTGAACCTCCGGTTATTATCGGACGGGCACCGCTTTCGAAGAGGGCTGTGGACGGGGATCAGGCTTAAGTCGCGTTGGTTTCTTGACGGGAAGGGGAACTAGCTTACCAAGGATGTCAAAGGCACATAGGCCCTGTCGGGTTGGGCATGAAGCGAAAAAAAGGCCGAGCCGGGCGATCAGCCCGGCTCGGCAGAAGCATTGCCCCGTTCTCAGGACTTAGTTGAATAGAGCAACAAGGAACCTATTGGCGAGCTCGATCAAGAAAAACATAATCCGAATCCTTTCAGCAAAGAACAGTCGTATCAGCCGGTTCTGGAGGTTTGAACCGTACAAACAAAGTATACAACATCCTGGCTCATTGTCAAATGCCCGTGACATTCCGGTTACAACGCCCGGCAGGCCGCACCTTGGGGTGCGGGCGCTGGCGTATGCTGGGCTTTCCGTGCGACCCATCCACGATCGGGTTGCGGGCCGGATCTCGACGTATGATTGAGTGCGGCACAGGTGAGTGTGGTCCGGGCAGGTAGCTGACACGGTGGCGCGTGGGCCCGACGCTCGCCGCTTCGTTAGATGCGATTTCATCGGAGAAGAATCTGACTTCATTGTTGACCTCCCGCATGGTGCGGGGGTAGAATTATCGGTAGAGCGTTTCTTCGCTCCCGCACACGTAAGGAGCAAATCCCATGCGCGCGATCGGCATCATTTTCAGCACCACGGCGATTCTGGCGGCGGCACTGCCGACCAAGGGCGGGCCGATTTGGTTCTATGACGACTACGAAGGTTTTGTGGCAGCCGCGCGGGTCGTTCAGACGATCGACTTTGACACACTGCCCGACGGGACGTCGAGTTTCCCCCGCGCGGAGATCACGCCGGATTTCAACTACACCGACGAGGGTGTGACCTTCTCCACCCCAGTCCCGCACTTGTTCCTCGAGGGTAACGATGTGTCAGGGTACGCGCTGGGGGCAGACGCCTATCCCTTGTCGGTGCGAAACTGGATTGTCGGCGAGCTGACCGTCCCAGCGTTCGCCGTCGGGACGTTTTACCCCGCCTATACGATGGTGTCCATCTACGACTCCGCGGGAACGTTGCTCGGAAGCGAGGACTATGGGGGCCAAGGGGTGCTATTCCTTGGCGTTGTGTCCGAAGTACCGATCGCGTCGGTCACGTTGGACCGCGGCACAACCTTTGCCGTCTGCAACGACTTTGTGTTCGCACCAATTCCCGAGCCAGGGACCATCTTGCTTGTGGGCTTTGGTGCGATGGCGCTCCTTCGGGCGCGTCATCAGGTTGCCGTTTGAAGAGGTTGGTCGGCGGGCGGCGGTTGTGGCGCGTGGGCTCGACGCTCGCCGCTTCGTTAGATGCGATTTCATCGGAGAAGAATCTGACTTCATTGTTGACCTCCCGCATGGTGCGCGGGTAGAATTATCGGTAGAGCGTTTCTTCGCTCCCGCACACGTAAGGAGCAAATCCCGTGCGCGCGATCGGCATCATTTTCAGCACCACCGTGATTCTGGCGGCGGCAGCACCGGCCCAGGCCGGCCCGGTTTGGTTCATCAACGACTACGACGGGTTCCTCGCGGCCGCTGGCGAGGTTCACGAGATCGACTTCGAAACCCTGCCCGACGGCACCCGGCCCTCCGGTGGAGAGCATATCACGCCGGAGTTCAACTACACGACCCAGGGGGTGACATTTTCATCCTGGCAACCCGAGCTCTTTATCACCGGGAACCCTCTCTCCGGGTTCGGGTTGACGGCCGATTGCTACCCTGTCGACTTGCGAAACGGGATTATCGCGGAGCTTGTCACGCCTGCCTCCGCAGCTGGAATCTTCTTTGCGGGTGACAGCTACATGTCTGCCTACGGGGTTGACGGTACTCCAATGGGAATCGAGTTCCTTGTGGGTCCCCAATACCCGTTGTTTCTTGGCGTGCTCTCAGACACACCGATCAGCGAGGTGTGGATTTACCGCGGAAGGAGCCTTGCGGATATTCAGTCTTTCTTCTTCACGCCCATCCCCGAACCGGGGACAGTTCTTCTTGTGGGGCTCGGTCTGTTTGCGCTCCTTCGTGGACGACGCAGGGTCGCAGTTTGAAGCGGCTGGTCGGGGGCGCGGGGGTCCGACGCTCGCCGTTTCGATAGGTGAGGTCGGAGTTTACATCTCAAACAAGGAGAGTAGTCATGTATGCGCTGAAGAAGATACTGCGCACACTCGGCGTGCTCCGCGCCCATCATTCCGACCTACGAACTCACCCGGGTCTGAAGATCGCGCGTGAAGTCGCGGTCCGGTTCCAGGCCTTGGGTGGACAAAGAGGCGACGATGGAAGCAAACCCCTCGCCGGTGCCCGGGATGACCAGATCGGGTGCGAGTTCAAGGAGAGGAACCGCGATGAAGGAGCGTACGCGGATGTCGGGATCGGGCAGGATCAAGTCGGGTTCATTCACGACGCTGTCCCCATAGAGGATCAGATCGAGGTCGATGGCCCTGGCCGCGTATTTGTCGTCCGTTCGGACCCGGCCCAGCTCACGCTCGATCGTGCGGAGAACGTCGAACTCGAGCGCGCGTGGTGACATGGCCGTTTCGATGCGCCACACGCCGTTGAGAAACGGTGGCTGTGCGCGGCCCCCCAGCGGCTCGGTGCGATAGAACGTGGACACGCGTGTGACGCGCGCATGCTCTTGGAGCTTCTCCAACGCGTAGGGAATGTGACGCCGTGGTCCGATGTTCGATCCCACGGCAATGAAGGCGTCGACCATCGCGCCTGAGCATTCTCGGGTCTTGTGCAACATCGAAATCTGCCTAAGCGGTCTTACCTATGTCCTTGTCCTTATTGATTGCCGGAGATAACCCTGTTTCCCACAATCCCAGCCACAAACTTACCTAAGACAGCTTAGAGCGGTTTCGGTTTTCTTGTAGCGGCTTTTGTGCGGCTCTTGCGGGCGGCGCCCGCACCGAATCTTCGTCACCCACAAGGGGTGACGCTACATCAAAACCGAATACGGTCTAGTTGCGGGCGAAACCTAGTTCCGTCCGCAACAGTAAAATTAGGGCTTGCTCTAGTGCTTTGTCGCCAACGGTTTGATGAGTTCTTTGGGTGACACGGGCAGCTTGGCTGCCCGCGCGACACTGGCGGGCAAGCCGCCAGTGGCACCCTCGACACCCATCAGTCGACGGCTGCCAGTGCACTAGCGACCTCTCGTAATCTCGACGGCGACGCTCCGCGCGAAACGAAGGGCGCCGGGCTTGTCCAAGGTGACCACGACTCGTTGAACGCGAGTGTCGACCAGGCACGCCTCGGCGACTCGCTCGGCCAAGTGCTCGACGAGCTGACAGGCCGACTCTTCCACCGTGGCCCGGACGCGTTTCTTACAGGCCTTGTAGTCCACAGTGTCCTCGATGCGATCGGTCCGCCGGGCCGTGGTCAGATTCGCGTAGAGGGTGATGTTGATCACCACGTCCTGCCTGTCGTGCCGTTCGTGCTCGTAAGTGCCGATGATGCATTGCAGATGGAGATCCCGTATGTGAATCTTGTCGAGTTTGTCGATGTCAACACTCATATGGATCCTCTTTCTTTGGATACGCAGGTCGTCCCCACACCCGACGCGGTTACCGCGCGGCCGAGATGGTTCGGGCCGACGCCCGTCGAAGGACGTCGGCCGCGATCCTGACGGCCGCGTCACGCCGCATACGTGCCATTCGGCGTCGCGCGGTGCCGTACACACGGTACCCCCATACACCCGCGACGATCGAGATAGTCAGTACCATCCAGCCGATACCGCGCGGCGGCGAACCGCTCGGCCCACTGAGCCGCTCAAGGATCGCAGCCCACGTGAGGAGCAGAGGGTAGTACAGAGTCAGCAGCGCCCCGGCCAGATGAAACTCGCCAAGCACGCGCGTCCAGCCGGGTTGGGCATCGAACGAGCGCCGCATGCGGACACAGGCCAAAGGCCAGACCACGGCGCAAATCGCCACCGCCACGGCGCATCCGACCACGAAAGGACCGGCGAGAGTCCCGAAGACGCGCCGGTCCTCGAGGATCCAGGCGAGCAGGGCGATGCCGCCCAAAAGATAGCCGATGATCGCGGCGCCGACGCAGAGAGTCGGTGCGGTCTCCATTCTTCTCAGGACAGCTCGGATCAACGGCGCAGGGATTCTGAGCGCAGTTCTGGTATTCGAGTCGCCGCACTCGGGGCATCGAACCGGATCACCCGTCAGGCCGCGAACGTTGTACCCGCACGAGAGACAGTAGAGATCCTCATCGATCGGCTCCTGTGCCCGGTCTACCGGCCGGGCATAAGGAAGATCGTTCGACGTGGGAGATGTCATCTTGTTGTCACTCAACAGTGGCTACCCCGGCAGCTCTCGTGGAGAGGTTGCCGAAGTAACCGCTACGTGCAATCGGCCGGTGCGGGAATCAGGCAGATGAAGCGTAAGGGGGTCCGGCCGGTGCTGACAAACTGGTGCTTCTCTTCGGGCGGCACGTAAACTACATCGCCACCCGTGATCGTGCGGTCGCCCTCATCGGACTTCACCACGCCGTCACCGCCTAGCACAAGGACCTCGTGCTCGAAGTCGTGCTGGTGGTGTGGCGTATGACCGCCGGGCGCTACCTCGAACTCGCGCATGTGGAACGTCGGAGCCCTCTCCTTCGGTCCGATGAGCATTCGCATCCTGACCCGATCGGCTCCTTCCATGTCCACGTCCTGCTGTTCATGGGATTCGATGGATTGGACTTTCATGATCCGTGAAACCTCCATGGGCGTGGTGCGGTGTCCTCCGGTTCCAGTCCTACGCGCCAGAAGTTCTGATACTGGTCTCGTTGACCGAATTCCCATGATTCCTCGGGACAAACCCGGGAAACGGCTGTATCGTAACTCTTGGCGAGCAGCGCTAGTCTTCTTGTCGATCCCTGTGGTGCAGTCCCGTAGGGACGACAGTCCGTAGCCCACGGCGTGAGCCGTGGGGCCAGGACCCGGTCTCGACATATGCAGTCCCGTAGGGACGGCACTCCATCCTAACAGTACAGCGCAAAGTCGTCACAGACTTGTAGCGCAGGCATCCTGCCTGCATCGTAATCGCAGTTCGTGCAGGCTGGAAGCCTGCGCTACACATGACCTTGCGCTGTAGTGCTAACACACGCCGTGCATCCGACCTCCACGAGAATCCGCGTGTCGCCCCTTCGGGGCTCATTTTGTATTGCACGTCCTTATTCCCACGGCTCACGCCGTGGGCCGATGCCTTTCGCCCCTACTGGGGCTTGCTCCCCTCTTTTCCCAGGAGGGGTTGGGGGAGGTTCTTTGGCGTTGGCCGACCTCCCTCAGTCCCCCCTTGGCAAGGGGGGAAGAGAAACAGCCGTACCTTTCTGGAAACGGCATTAGCGGTCCGCTGCTTGTGGCTGCAAGCACTCAGCCGGGGGCGGCTGAGCTACATTCAGCTCCCAGCCAAGGGTTTCCAAGCTACGTCTTGCCCGATTCGAACACCCATTCACTGCCGGCAGGTGAATAATCAAGTAGCTCGTCTTCGGCGAAGAACAGGGCAATTTCGTTCCTGGCCGCCTCGGGTGAATCGCTGCCGTGCACGAGGTTAAACGTCTGGTCCGCGCCGAAGTCGCCACGGATCGTCCCGGGCGAGGCCTCGAAACCGGCCGTTGCGCCCATCAGCATCCTGGCCATCTCGATGGCTCGCGGGCCCTGCAGAGCCATGACGATGACCGGGCCGCTCGTAATGTAGTCGATCAACCTCGGGAAAAAGGGTTTGTCCTTGTGCGCTGCGTAGTGCCGCCCGGCGAGATCACGCGAGATCGACACGAGCTTCAGGCCGACGATGGCCAACCCTTTTTCCTCGAACCGTTGAATGATGCGCCCGATCAACCGCCGTTGAAGCGCGTCGGGCTTGAGTATGATCAGTGTACGTTCCACGCCCCGGTCCCTTCGTGCTGACGTTGGAGTGAACCGCAGGTTTCAGCCCGCGCGGATCGACACCTTACCGCGGGATTCGCGTAGGCTCGATCCGGAGGCACGGTACCGCATGCACCTCTCGCGGGCAAGGCGGTGCGCTAAGGAGCGTGTCTTACGGATGCGCCTGCTCGGCGGTTTTGTCGACGTCGGCCGTCGCGAGTGTGGGATACGACTTGCCGACCAGCGTGATCCGCATGAACAGAAGCGCCGTATCGAGTTGCGGGTCCCCCTTCGGCCTGTCGTTCTCGTCAGGCTGGTCGAGCGGTGGAAGCTTGTTTTCCTCTTCGTCGGAATCCTCCCCGTCACCGTCCTGATCGCCCGGTGCATCCGTGCCAGCGTCGGCAACTGCGGACTCCGCCTTGCCGGCGTCCGAGTCCGGCTTCGCGGTTTCGGCATCCTTACCGGGTTCCTCGTCGTTCGTTCCGGTCTCGGCCTCTGCTGCGGCGGACTTGTCGATCTTGTCCTCCTCCGTGCCCGACTCGTCCTCGGAGTCCTCGGTCTCAGGTTTCGGAGGACCGAGCAGATTGGCATCCCGCCACATCTCGTACACCTTCCACGCTTCCTTCCGGACGAGGCGCACGTCGATATCCGGGGCGACGCCCCACTCGTCGGACTTCGGATCTCGGTGGAACGAGGCACCGCTGGGCAGGTAGTAGCCGGCCGTGGTGATCTTGAGTTTCGCCCCGGACGATCGGCTCAGCGGGATCAGATTCTGGACGCTGAACTTCCCGAACGTCCGCTCGCCGATCACGACCCCGCGATGGTTGTCGCGAAAGGCGCCGGAGACGATCTCCGATGCGCTGGCGCTTCGCTCGTCGACCAGAACCACAAGCGGAATGTCCGAGTACGGTCCGTTGCCGGGGACATCGAACACGTGGTTCTCGGACGGAATCCGCCCCTTCGTGCTGACGACGATGTCACCCCGCTTGAGGAATCGGGTCGACAGTTCCCAGGCGGCGTCAAGCAACCCACCAGGATTGCCTCGAAGGTCCAACACGAGCCCTTTCAGGTCCGGCATACTGCTCAGGACGTTATCGAGGTCCTCGACGGTGTTCCTCTGGAAACTCAGGACGCGGACGTAGCCGATCCCGCGCTCCCGATCGAGCCAATGGTCCCAGCTTTCTTCGTCTTCGGGGTCGCGGCGTACGCCCTTGACCGAACGAATCTTCACCTTGGCCCGTTCGAGCCTGTACGCGCTCTCCTTGTCGTCACGGCGTATGGTCAGTGTAACCATCGTCCCCTTCGGCCCGGTGATGGTCTTGACGACCTTGTTGAGGGAGAGATCCTTGAGTGGTTGGCCTTCAACCTCGGTGATGATGTCGCCGGCCTGGATGCCCGCCCGATACGCCGACGAGTCCTCCAGCGGCGAAACAACCTCCACCTCGTCCGCGCGGTTCTTGATGATGGAGATCCCCACGCCGACGAAATCTCCGCGTGTATGTTTGTCGAACTCCTTGCTCGCGGCAGGCCAGATGACGTCGGTGAAGTCATCCAGAGGCTCCAGTGCGCCGCGCATCAACTCGTGCACGACCAACTCCTCCGGCAGGCGGACCGTCTCCTCGTTGATGCTCTTGATCACCCGCCGGAAGTGCTTGACGCACGTGCTGCGATCCAGAGTGGGCGCCGCGCGGATCTGATCGAGCCGCTCCTGGATGCGGAGCTCGAAATCTTTTCTGTCGTCCTCGTCGGCAAGCCCCTCGAACTGCTTGCGGGCCGTCGTGGATTCGGCCAGAAGCAGGAGTTGCTCCAGCCCGTTCTCGGCGACGGCTTTGAAGTCGGCGGGCTGAACGTAGTACATGTCGATGTGCTCGAGCGCCACCTTCGCGTCGCGCCACCGGACTTTCTCGATCTGCTCGTCCCAGTGACTCCCCTCTCGGAACATGCGATCGAGACGAAGATGTGTCGACACGTCTCGCTCGAGCTTCTTGTATCGCGGTTCACGCTCGAACAGCTCGGCAAGCCGCCAGTAAATCTGCCACGCCTCACGCCATTTGCTGTCCTTGCGGTATTCCTCGGCTGCCGTCAGCGAGTCGTTAACGAGATCCTGCAGCCAATCACTTTCCAAAAACGCATTTCGATCATCGGTGCAATCTGTCGCAGCAGACGCCCAAGCCAGTGCCTGATAATACTCCTTGCGCTCGATCCGAGCCTTCGCGTACCCGACGTACTTCTCGGAGTCAATCCGGTTCAGTTCCTTTCGGGATGCCTGGCCGGCCTCGTATTCCTCCAACCAGGCGCGCACCTGCTCGGTGAGCATCCCACCAGCCTGGATCTTCTCGATAGTGTCGGCCGCATCCCGGAACTTACCGTGCTCGACGAGGTTCACGGTCTCCTGCCACAACCTGTTGTTCTGTGCCGAGGCGGACAATCCGCGCGTATCATTTGCAAATGCCGTACTCGCGGCGCCAAGCTGCATCGCCCCGAAAACGAGAACGCAGAGTGACTTTCCCGCTCGCTGTAAACTGCGTGCCATGTTGGCTCCTTAGAACATCGATCCGGGGATTGCCGACCCCGTGTGGGCGGCCTGGCTTGTGTCCCCACTCCCGGCTGCGGTCACGGAACCCGCGCCGCTATCTGCTACGACAAGGTGCAACCAAGCGTTCGCGCGACAGGAGACTCGCACATGTCCCGTCTCGAGAGCACTTGCCCCCAAACACGCCCATCGCGCCCACCTATACTCTATTATACGGTCCAATTGAGTATAAGACTCGCAGCGGGACGGGTCCAACCCACCCTAATCGTCGATGGAGTCCCTACCTGCCGCCCCTCAGGCCTCCTTAACCCTTTCGACCGCGCGTAGCGGCGGTGTTAGCGGGACGAGAGGGTCGCTGAATCCACACCCTGGGCCTGACATTTTCGGACATCTTCTCCGCCCTGACGAGCGAGATCTGCCGGTACTCCGCACATGAGAAGGGCCTGTGGACGAAGAGTGCCGGCAAGATCCGCATGGTGCGTCCCAGGCGCATCGTTCTGCTGCGTTTGAACCGGCGTCCGATTCGGCTTAGCCTGATCGCGTGGCGCGTTTCTAGAATGGGCGCGCCGGGGATGGGATCGGCATGCAGCTTACTACGATCAGAGACAATTCATGACAGGTCCGGTGGCGAGGCGCCCCGTCATCCGTGTCGTTGGCGCCCGGCAGCACAACCTGAAAAACGTCGACGTCGAGATACCTCGTGGCACGCTCACGGTTATCACCGGGCTTTCCGGCTCCGGGAAGAGTTCCCTGGCCTTCGACACGATCTATGCAGAAGGGCAGCGGCGTTATGTCGAATCACTCTCCGCCTATGCCCGTCAGTTTCTCGAACAGATGCAGAAACCGGACGTCGATCATATCGAGGGCCTGCCCCCGACGATCGCGATCGAACAGCGTGTTTCCTCCACCACCCCACGCTCCACCGTTGCAACCAGCACCGAGATTCACGATTACCTCCGCGTACTTTTCGCACGTGTTGGCCGGCCCGAGTGCTGGAAGTGCGGGCGGCCTATCGTACGCCAGTCCACGGCACAGGTCGTCGACGCGGTTCTGTCCGGACCCCATGGGCAGCGCATCATGGTGCTCGCCCCGCTCGTTCAGGACCAGCGAGGTTCGCACAAGGCAATTCTCGAGCGCGCCGGCAAGGAAGGGTTCGTGCGTGCACGAATCGACGGCGAGACAATGTTGCTCGAAGATGTCGGCGTTCTACATCCGAACCGCAAACACACGATCGAAGTTGTGGTCGACCGGCTCGTCATCAAGCCGGGTATCGATCATCGGCTGGCGGACAGCATAGAGACGGCCACTCGCCTCTCGAGAGGTCGGGTTGTCATCACGGCGGAGTTGGCCCGGGATCAGTGGTCGGACGAGGCGTACAGTGCGATGTTGGCCTGCCCGGTCCATGTTGACGTCCGCATCGAGAATCTCTCGCCGGCTCTGTTCAGTTTCAATTCCCCGCACGGCGCGTGCGAGCTGTGCAACGGTCTGGGCACGATGCTGGAGTTCGACCGGGAGCTGATCGTTCCCGACCCGAACGTTTCCATGCGGGACGGCGCCATCGCGGCCTGGCGCCATCAGGGTAAACGGCTCAGTGCCGTGTACGCCAAGCTGCTCGAGGAGTTCTGCGAGCGGTTCTCGGTGTTGCCGGACATTCCGTTTCGCAATATCCCCGCCGAACTCGTGAAGATCCTGATGGACGGGACGGCTTCGTCCGACGCCGAGCGGTTCGGTGCGACGTTCGAGGGCGTCATTCCGAATCTCAGGCGGCGGTGGGAGACCACAGAGTCCGAGTCGGCCAAGCAGAAGCTGCACACCTTCCTGAGCGAAGCGCCGTGCGCGAGTTGCGCCGGGGCGAGGCTCAGGAAAGAGGCGCTGGCCGTCAAAGTCGCCGGTATGGATGTCGCCGGGGTTGCGGCCATGACCGTGGCCGAGGCGAGGTCTTTCTTCGACGGATTGTCATTCTCCGGGGAAGCGGCCGTGGTGGCTTCCCCATTGCTGCACGAGATCCGCAACCGACTGCGCTTCCTGTGTGACGTGGGTGTCGACTACCTGTCACTGAGTAGAACGAGCACATCGCTTTCAGGTGGCGAATGGCAGCGAATCAGGCTGGCGACGCAGATCGGCAGCGGCTTGGCGGGTGTGTGTTACGTGCTCGACGAACCGACCATCGGACTGCACGCCAGAGACACGCGGCGACTCGTCGGAATCCTGAAGCGATTGGGCGAGATGGATAATACGGTGATCGTCGTCGAGCACGACGAGGAAGTGATCGCCGGTGCGGCCCTCGTGATCGACATCGGTCCGGGCGCCGGCGCGCGCGGTGGTCACGTGGTGGCACAGGGATCTCTTGACGAGGTTCTCGCCTCGACTGATTCGATCACGGCCAAGTTCCTGTCGGGACGATCGACAATCGCCCTGCCCGAGAAGCGGCGGCAGGCGGACCCATCCCACGCCGTCGAGCTGCGCGGAGTCACGGCCAACAATCTCAAAGGCATCAACGCCCGGTTCCCCCTCGGTTGCTTCGTCTGTGTGACAGGCGTTTCCGGTAGCGGCAAGAGCACTCTGATCACACAGGTCCTGCTGCGGGTGTTGAAACGTCGGATCGAGCGCGCCGGCCCACGTCCCGGTCCCTACGAGCGTATCGTAGGGAGCCATCAGATTGACAAGGTGATCCAGATCGATCAGTCGCCGATCGGTCGCACGCCGCGAAGCAACCCGGCCACCTATGTCGGCGTTTTCGATCTGATCCGTCAGCTCTACGCGAAGACGCGCGAGGCGAAGATCCGCGGTTACGCACCCGCGCGATTCAGCTTCAACGTCAAGGGTGGTCGCTGCGAGGCCTGTGAGGGGCAGGGAACGAAACGCATAGCGATGCATTTCCTACCGGACGTGTTCGTGACCTGCGGGGAGTGCGGCGGCTCACGGTACAACCGCGAGACGCTCGATGTTCGCTACCGCGGCAAGACGATAGCCGACGTGCTGAACTTGCCGGTGGAAGAAGCCACGGAGTTCTTCGACAACTTCGCTAACATCCGGCGCAGACTGCAGGCACTGAAGGAGGTCGGACTGGGCTATATGACGCTCGGGCAATCGTCCAACACGCTTTCGGGTGGCGAGGCGCAGCGTGTGCGGCTTGCGGCCGAGCTTCACAAGTCCGCCGACGGACACACCATGTACGTCCTGGACGAACCTACGACGGGACTGCATTTCGCCGATGTGCGGAACCTTCTGACCCTGCTTGGGCGGCTGGCCGACCGCGGTCAAACCGTTGTCGTCATCGAGCACAATCTCGATGTCATCAAGGTGGCGGATTGGATCATCGATCTGGGTCCGGAAGGCGGAGATCGCGGTGGGTCCATTGTTGTCGAAGGTACGCCGGAACAGGTGGCCGCCTGCCCCGAGAGCCACACCGGTCAGTTTCTCAAGGACCGCCTGTCGGGCCTCCCTCCGTTGGGGCGGTGTCGCGGCGGGGATTCGTAGAAGCTTCTTGAAGAAACGCGACGAAGCCCTCGACCGTTTGCGGTCCTTCGCGCTTGCCGAGCAACTGTCCTTCCGCATCGATGATGATGTACGTAGGCGCGGCAAAAACCGCGAACCGGTTGGCGACGTCGAGCCTCTGGCTCAGATCGACCCTGACGGGAACGAACCGTTCGAGTGCGGATCGGACCTCACCCATGTTCAGGACGGTCCGTTCCATGGCCTTGCACGGGGCGCAGCCAGGAAGCGAGAACGCCACGAGCACGAGACGGCTCGACGAGCCCGCCTCCACCAGCGCCGCTTCGTAGTCGGTGTGCCATCCCTCCAGGGGCGGCTGGGGTCGGGTCATGACGAAGTAGAGCGCCAACACGGCCACGACCAGCAGCATGGGCCCCCATCGAAAACCGGCATGACCGGGCGGTTCTGGTAGTGGCGCCTGTGCATCCATGCTTTTACTCGCTAGCTCGGATTATTCAAACCGCTGAGAGCGCCAAGAGCGCAGAGCAGCGTTGCAAGAGAGGTTAAGACAGAATCGGAAGCCTCCTCGTTCCGACAGTATGTAAACGACTTGGCTCATCGAGACTGCAATACCTCTTGTTTCTCTGCGATCTCCGCGTGCTCCGCGGTGAATAATGCGGGCTATGGCCCGGTCGTCGTTGCCTTGTTCACTATAAGAAGATGAGCGTCACAACGATGAGCAGGGGGATCAGGATCGCACAACTGTAGAGCATATACCCGAAGAAGCTCGGCATGCGAATGCCTGACTGCTCGGCGATGCTCTTGACCATGAAGTTCGGACCGTTGCCGATGTACGTCATCGCCCCCATAAACACCGCTCCGAGCGAGATCGCCACGAGGAAGCTCTCGAGGATCATCCCACCGCCGGCCAAGGTGACCGTTTCAGCCGCCGTGTCGGCGGGTGTCATCGTTCCGGCGGTCTCGAAAAAGACCACGTAGGTCGGGGCGTTGTCGAGGAAGCTCGATAGCGTGCCGGTCGCCCAGAAGAAACGCATGGGAGAGCTGAGCAGCGGCTCGAGTGACGCACCGCTGGCACGAAGAATCTCGATCGGCGCCTGCATGCAGATGAAAATGCCGACGAAAAGCGCCGCCACCTCGAGAATGGCGTGGTAGTTGAACCGGTTGTCCGAGCGAATCTGCTTCCTGGTGAACCTCAGGGACAATGCGACGAGCAGCAGCATGAGCGCCTCGCGCATGAACGGGAACGGCTTGAAGCCCAGCCCGAGGAACTCCTGACCCGGCTTGACCAACGCCACGCACAGCACCACTCCAAGGAGCCAGAGCAGATTCAGCTTGCCGGTGAGCTTCAGCTTCCGCACCTGTGTCTCGTCACGCACGATGTCACGGATCGTTTCCTTCCGGTACGCCAGGGTGTCCCAGACGAAGTAGACGATCAGGAGGATCACGCACATCGTCGCCCACGGCATCCACAGGTTCAGGGTCCACAAGAAACCCACGCCCTTCAAATACCCCAGGAACAGCGGCGGATCGCCGATCGGCAGCAGGCACCCGCCGATGTTGCTCACGAGGAAGATGAAGAAGATCACCGTGTGCCGGACGTACTGCCGTTCGGAGTTCGTCTGAAGAAGCGGGCGGATCAGCAGCATGCTCGCGCCGGTCGTCCCGACAAAACTCGCGATCAGAGCGCCGACGGCTAGAAAGGCCGTGTTCGTCGATGGGTGCGCCGCCAGGTCGCCCTTCAGACTGATGCCCCCGCTAATCACGTACAGTGAAAACAGCAGCACGATGAACGGGATGTACTCCGCCAGGATCGCGTGGTCCAGAATCGTCGTGACCTTCGACGCTCCATATGTGAGAAAGTAGTACGCCAAGGTGATCCCGGCAAAACACAAGGACACCATGAGCCGGTTCTGATTGCTTTCCCACCAGTGCTCCGTTGCAGGAATCAGTGGCAGGATTGCGATCGATAGCAGTAGCCCGGCGAACGGGATGATCGACCACATGGCCGGGGCATGCTCGTGTGTACCGTGACCGCCGTGACCGTGGTCGCCCGTGAGCGAGGTGTAAAGTAGGAAAGCGAAGGCGGCCACTCCCAGAAGGATCGCAGACCATTGAAGGCCGCTGAGTTTCTGAGGCGGGTGGGGGTGAGCGTCTTGCACGGACAAGGTGACATCCACGGTCGACGGCTCCTGATCAAATTGAGGAGGCGAAGGGTCGTTACGATTTTCAAGTCCGACCGGATTCATCGTGGGCGCCAGCGGACCACAGAGGTCCTCATCCCTAGTTCGCGCCGCTGATGCCGGTGGGGCGGCAACACTCAGACCACAGGCCTGACCGCTACCCGGCTCCCCTATCGGCAACCGCGGCGTTTCACCTTGTTCTATCCAAACCTGCGGCTCGACTCTCGACCGCGCGACGAATCGACCCGTCCGCGACAATCCATAACAAGCAAGAAACGGACCAGACAATCAACGTTCACGCCGATGGACCAGCCGCCTTGTACACTGGTGGTTCGATCCTCGCCAGGGACGTGAGGGTTGATTCAGTACGGGATTTCTCGTATAATCGCTTCTGGTGAGCTTATCGGGCTCGTGCCGGCCTTCGGGCCGGCTCGTCTCATCGTCTTCTACAGCCTCTTCTCACTGGGCCCGGTTGCGCATCTAAGGCAATGGTCGTGGCGTCCGCCACCGAGTGGGCAGGAGGAGCGACCGGGAGCGTAGTCTGGCAGGGGGAAGCCGCGGCCTCGGCAGAGCGGTGCCCCACCTGCACAGCGGTTGACCGGAGGGAGGATGCTTCTAGCAATGTCGTTTGATGAATGCGTCCCTCTTGTCCCCTATCGGCCCTTTCATGTTTTACAGGGAGCGAAGCTATGAGAAAGCCAATTCTTGTCGTCGTGGTCATTTCGGGTTTCCTGATCCCGTTCGCCGGTGCGACCGGCGCACCGGCTCCGATGGGCACGGCCTTCACGTATCAGGGGCACCTTGCTAGCGAAGGTAGCCCAGTCACGGGTTCATGCGAGTTCGCTTTCGGCCTCTATGACGAACCGTCGGATGGGAACCAGCTTTCCACGACGTTGTCTCTTGCCGCCGTGGTCGTCAACGAAGGTCTCTTTACCATGGAGTTGGACTTCGGCGAGCAGTTCAACGGCCAGGCCCGCTGGCTGGAGATGGCCGTCTGCTGCCCTTCCGGCGGATGCACACTGGAGACACTCAGTCCGCGCACAGAGCTGACGCCGGCGCCACATGCGCTGGCTTTGCCTGGGCTGCGCACTGAGCAGGATCCTTCCAGCCCGAACATCATCGGCGGCTCTCCCAGCAACGATGTCGCTGCAGGCGTGGCGGGTGCAACGATCGGCGGAGGCGGGTCCACTGGGGCTGCGCAAACCATCACTGGTGACTTCGGTGTTATCGGCGGCGGCGAATACAATGAGGCCGGCGGCGCCCACGCAACCATCGGCGGAGGACAGTTAAACGCCGTTACCGACGACCATGGCACAGTGGCCGGCGGCGCGTTCAACCGGGCCGGTACAATAGACGGCGACCCGTCAGATGCGATGTTTGCGACAATCTCAGGAGGCGCCTACAACACGGCACTCGCGACGTACGCCACTGTTGGAGGCGGGCGCGCGAGCATCGCAAACCGGCCGTGGTCTACGGTCGGTGGCGGAGAGAGCAACGTGGCCGATGGAGAGGCCAGCGTCGTTGGTGGAGGCCGGTCCAATCGGACCGAAACGACGTACGCGACCGTGGCCGGCGGGTATCGCAATACGGCAAGCGGCGAGTACAGCGCGATCCCCGGAGGAACGTACAACCGCGCAGAAGGTGACTTCAGCCTAGCGGCTGGACGCCGCGCCATCGTGAACCATCAGGGAACGTTCGTCTGGGCCGATTCGACCGATGCCGACTTCACCTCCACCGGCAACGACCAGTTCCTCATTCGGGCTTCGGGCGGCGTCGGGATCGGCACCAACAGCCCCGGCGCGCTACTCGACGTAAGAAACAGCTTTCACATGGTCAACTTCGACCCCAAACACCGTTCGTACTCAGACGGTGGATCCTGGAGCTTCGACTTTGAGAACAGCCGCGGATCTATTGGAACACCGGCCTCCCTGGTGGAGGACGACCGGACAGGCGCAATTCGCTTTCGGGGGTATGACGGCAGTGCCTACCGTAATTCCGCGTCAATTACGGCCTTCGCGGATGGCACGCCCGGAACGAGCGACATGCCCGGTCGGCTTGTGCTGAACACAACGCCGGCCGGATCCAGCTCATCGTTGCCTCGACTGACGATCAAGAGCGACGGCGATGTGGGCATCGGAACGGTAAGTCCCGGCGAGCGCCTGGACGTCGATGGGAACATTCACGCGAGCGGAACCATCACGAGCGGCAGCTCGATCACCATCAACGGTACGACAAACGTGATAAGCTCCAGCGGCGACCTGGAACTTCACGTCAACGGCGGCCGTGGGCTACGCATTGAAACTGATGCCACGAGCCCGAACTTCGTTGCCGGATACGCCGACAACTACGTATCCGCCGGCGTTTACGGGGGTACCGTCAGTGGTGGCGGAGCCTCCGGTGCCGCCAACCGCGTTGCAGCCAACTATGGGACGGTCGGTGGTGGAAACAACAACCTTGCGAGCACTGCCTATTCCACGGTTGCAGGTGGACACGGCAACACTGCCAGCGGCGCGGGCGAAGGCCATGCTACAGTTGCCGGCGGCAGCGACTGCAACGCGACCGGAACCTATTCCGCCGTAGTCGGTGGACGGCATTGCGACGCAAGCAACTGGTACAGCTTCGTAGGCGGCGGCTACAACAACACGGCTAGCAGCTCGTGGGCCACGGTCGCCGGCGGTGAAGGGAACAACGCGGGTGGCGGGCACGCCACCGTTCCTGGAGGGAGGGAAAACAGCGCCCAGGGGTCGTATAGTCTCGCCGCCGGGTACAGGGCCAAAGCCAACAATGCCGGCTGCTTCGTCTGGGGTGATTCCTCAACTGCCGATGTCGAGTGCAACAACAACAATCGTTGGGTTGCACGGGCCAGCGGCGGCGTTTACTTCTACACGAGTTCCGGTCTGACCAGCGGCGTCTATGTTTCCGCCGGGGGCAACTCGTGGAACGGCGTCAGCGACCGGAACACGAAGGAGAACTTCGAGCCGGTAGACCAACGGGCAGCCCTTGAGCAAGTGGCAGAGCTGCCCATTCAAACGTACAACCTGAAGAGCCAGGACCCATCCATTCGCCACATCGGGCCGGTGGCGCAGGACTTCGCCGAGTTCGGATTCGGCGAAAGCGACGCGGCCATCAATATGCAGGACGCCGACGGCGTCGCCCTGGCAGCCATACAGGGGTTGTATGACATCGTGAAAGAGAAGGATGCAGAGGTCGACAGATTGAAGAAACAGAACGAGCGGCTCGATGTACGCCTGGCCGCTCTGGAGACAATCGTCAACAAATTGACCGAGGAATCAATAGGAGGTGAGCGATGAATGGTAGAAACAAATGGTGGATTGGCGCGGTGGTCTTGTTGGCCCCTGCATTGACTGCGCAAGGGCAGCCATACGCGATGGGCACGGCGTTTACGTACCAGGGGGAGCTCAAACAGGCCGACAGTCCGGTCACGGACGTGTGCGTGATGGCCTTTAGCCTCTGGGACGATCCTGCGAGCGTCGATCCGGGAAGCCAGATCGGCGACGCGATTGTCTTCGACGGCACGGGCGAGAACCCCGAGCCCGTCGATGTGAGCGAAGGCCGATTCACCGTGCTGCTCGACTTCGACGTGGGCGCGTTCCAAGGCGACGCCCGCTGGCTCGAGATGGCCGTCATGTGCACAGCCGACGTGGATTTTGTCGTCCTGAGCCCGCGTCAAGAGATCACACCCGCCCCCTATTCGCTTCACGCGGCCTCTGTATCCCCGGCCGGGCTTGCCGATCTCGACGGCGACGGAGTCCCGAACGCGGGGGACAACTGTCCATTCACTGCCAATGCCGGCCAGGAGGACGGTGACAACGACGCAAAGGGCGATGCATGCGACAACTGCCCGAGCGAGTTCAACCCCTGGCAGATCGACACGGATCACGACGGCGCAGGCGATGAGTGTGACTGCGCCGATCAGGACGGGGACGGCTACGACAATTGCGATGCGAGCAATCCGTACGACACGGACGGACACCCGGCGGACTGCCAGGATGACAACGAATTGGTCTATCCGACCGCGTTCGAGGCCTGCGACTGGGTGGACAACGACTGCGATGACGGCACGGCGGACGGTTTCGATGAAGCCTGGTACGGCGCTCCCTGTGACGGACCGGACAGTGATCTCTGTCCGGAGGGCACGGCCTCCTGCGAAGGAGGCGCGCAAACATGCAGTGACGCGACGGGCAGTGATCTCGATGTTTGTGACGGTGTCGACAATGACTGCGATCCTTCCTCGGCCGATGGTTCCGAGGACCCGCAAACGGGCGTGCCATGTGACGGACCGGACAGCGATCTCTGTGTAGAAGGGACTTTTGTGTGCCAATCGATGGCCTTGGTCTGCAGCGACATGACAGGTGACGACCTCGATGTTTGTGACGGTGTCGACAACGACTGTGATCCTTCCTCGCCCGACGGGTCCGAGGACCCGCAAACGGGTGTTCCCTGTGACGGACCCGACAGCGATTTCTGTGTAGAAGGGACTTTCTTGTGCCAAGGTGGATATCTGTCGTGTAGTGACAACACCGGCAGTACCGTTGACCTCTGCGACGGCATGGACAACGACTGTGACCCCGCCTCGGCCGACGGGGACGAGGACCCGCAGGTGGGCATTTCCTGTGACGGAATGGACAGTGATCTCTGTCATGAAGGTGTTTCCTCGTGCCAAGGCGGATCTGTGTGGTGCAGCGACATGACGGGTGACGATCTCGATGTATGTGACGGCGTAGACAACGACTGTGATCCCGCCTCGCCCGATGGTTCCGAGGACCCGCAGGTGGGCACTCTCTGTGACGGAATGGACAGTGATCTCTGCGCGGAAGGGACTTTCTCGTGCCAGGGGGGAACCTTGGTCTGCAACGACATGACAGGGGACGACCTCGATGTATGTGACGGCGTCGACAACGACTGCGATCCTGCATCCGCCGACGGGGACGAGGATCCAGTAGTGGGCACTCTCTGTGACGGGCCGGACACCGACTTCTGCCCGGAGGGCACTTACTACTGCGGGGGTGGTTCATTGATCTGTAGCGACACGTCGGGCAACGACATCGAGATCTGCAACGGGTTCGACGACGACTGCGACGGTGACACTGACGAGGGTTGTCCGGGTTGGTCGTGCGGCGGCCCCGCCGAGTGCATGAGCGGCTTCTGCGTTGACTACGTGTGTTGCAGTTCGGGCTGCGGCGCACTTTGCATGCGGTGCGACCTCGCTGGAAGTGAGGGCACTTGCTCTTACATCCCGGCGGGGCAGGATCCAGACGGCGAGTGCGTGTGGCCGAACGATTACTGCGATGGTACCGGGGCGTGTGCACCTTGAGGCTTCGTGAGGCATGTGTGACAGGAGTTGAATCATGAAGCCGACAGACACAAGATTGTTCGCGAATCAGTTATTCGCGGAAAAGAGGTTTCTTATGAGAAACAGCACTTCGATGGTCATTTTGGCCCTGGCTGCAGTGGCGCTCAGTGTGCCTGCGGCCGCACAAACATACGAAGTCACGTGGCACACCGTCGACGGCGGCGGTGTGATGAACGCGAGCGGGGGCGCGTACGAGGCCGGCGGCACCATCGGCCAGCCCGACGCAGGCGCGATGGCAGGCGAAGACTATACCGTGACCGAGGGCTTCTGGTCGTTCGGTCTAGCGTGCTACGTGTCGTCACCGGCCGAACCGGAGCGGCTCGATCTGCCGTTTGATCCGATCAGCCGGAAGATCCGGTACCTGTCGTTCGAAGCGCAGGACGTGGGGCGCAACGGGTTCGTCAGGGTGACGTTCGTGGATCTCCCGGCGCCGTACGACACGTGGAACGGCGTGCAGATGTTCGTTCAGACGCCGCAGGTGTACTGCGAGAACGGTGGCGTAGCACAGGGGGATCCGTGTCCACCGTCCGTTGGGGGTTTGGCATCAGTGGACTTCCTGGCCGCGACGCTCGGTTGTGAGCCGCCCGAGGCGTACGATTGGGCATCGGCCGGTTCGGTCCACGTGTTTCACGAGGGCATCGTGCCGGGTGGCGAGTACGACATTCAGGTCATTGATGGTACGTGCACCCTTGCGATCGAGGGCAACTACTCGCCGGCGCTGACGCTCACGCAAAGTGTCTGGGCCGATCTCATCCAGGACTGCACGACGACTCCGTGCAAGCCTCCGGACGGCAACACGGGGATCGTGGACGTGACGGCGGTGCTTGATAAGTACAAGAACCTGCCTGGCAACGTGAAGAAGGTGAGGGCGGACATCGAAGGATCGCCGGGGGGTGACCACCGGCTTCCGGACCAGCAGATCAACATCACCGACGTGACGTACTGTCTCGGTGCGTTCCTTGGCGATACGTATCCCGGTCCCGGCTTCCCGGCACCGAGCGATCCGCCGGTGTGCCCGTAGTCTGGCAAGTAATGCGACGAGGTTGGGCGGGTCGAAATCGACCCGCCCAACCTCGGATGCTCCCAGGGTCTCCTGAGTCGCGAGGCTTAGCAGCCTGTTGGAAAAGGCTCTCTTTCGCACCGGCTTCCAGCCGGTGAAAACGTGAGCTGGAAGCCCACGCCACACCTTCTTCAATGCTTTGTTAAAGTATTGCCTTGACGAGGCGCTCGCTCGGGATCTACAATGCGCTCGTTCCCGGACGCAGGGAAAGGTGGCCCTATCCCACGGGTGAGTCCGCCCGGCTGTGTTCCGCCATTTCCGCCCGCAGTCGGCGTGTCTCGACGAGTCTAAGGGCGCGGTTCAGGTCTTTTCCGGAAAGGAGTGTCTTACCATGTCCAGACTTACTGTCGGTTGGATTACCCTGCTACTCAGTGTCTCCGGTGCGTCGGCTGCGGACAGCCCACGAGACCTCGTAACAGGTTGGGTGGACGGCAGCTCAAGTGAATCGGGCGTCGTCGGCCGGTCAACCGCGCTTGCGTGCTGCCTGTCCGACTACATGTGCTGGGACGGCAACGATTTCGGTGACACGTGCGACTCGGACCCGTTCGAGGCTGTTCCATCTACGGTTTGCCCGGCCGCGTCCAACCCCGACAACTGCCAGGCGGAGATGAACAGATTATTGTGGTTGTTAGACCGGCACTACGGCTTCTACGCGGTCGCGGATGACTTCATCGCGCAGAGTGGGCAGATCGGGCAGTTCTGCTTCTCGCCGTGCTTCTTAAGCGGCCCCGGACCGGTCCTCGACAGCTGCGCCGATCCTGACGGTACAGTACCTCCGCCCGAGGACATCCAGATGGAGATCCGGTTCTACGAGGACAACAACGGGCTTCCGGGCGCGGAGCTGCCGAACTCGCCGGGTCCCGTCGAGATCGCCGCGAAGCAATGGCAAGGCCCCGACTCTTACTGCTGGGACTACGCGATCTTCTTCGACCCGCCGATTACCGGGTTGGCTGTCGGCGATCGGTACTGGGTCGAGTTCTCGACGGCCGGTTTACCAGTTGCGTCGGACGGTACGGGGTGCCGTGTCTTTGTGCACTTTAGCCTTGAGGGCAACGGCTGGTCGCTGTTTCGGAGCGATCACTTCGCTACACTCGACTGGACCGTCCAGGACCTGGTCCAGTACAAGCACTACATGAATCCGGTCGACTGGGCGTTCTGCATCGACGGCGGTTTGGGCGTGCCCGCACCGATGACCGGTGCGTGTTGCGCGTGCGATGGGGTCTGTGAGGACGGCGTCCCGTGGGAGGACTGCTTGGGCTGCTGGGACACAGGCGACGCTATGTGGTGGGGCGGTTGGCCACCTCCTGGGTGGTTCACGCCCATGACCTCGTGCTCCGACATTACGTGTGAGGACCTCGGGTCAGCCAGCGATGATTGCCCAGGTGAGCCGAGCGCTATCCCGGGCGAAGATTGCATCAATCCGAAGGTGATCGGCGAGGGCGAGCACGATGTTAACAACCTGTGCTCGGGCGCGGATGAACCGTGCTGGTACCCGACGTGCGGTGACTCGCCGAGGAGCGTGGTTGTTATTGCGGACCAGTGGTTCGAGTACCATGCATGCGGCGACGAAAAGCGGATCGACATCGACATCTGCGATACGAGCTTCGCTCCAGTCCTGGCGATCTACACGAACGGAACGACCGTTTGTCCGCTTCCGTCCGAATGTGCGTCGCAAGGCGGGTCGCTAGAGCCGTACCTGATCGCCTGCACCGATGATCCTTGCCCGATGCGAACCCCGACCGTTAAGTTGTTTGCAGAGCAAGAGGGCAAGTGCTTCCTGATCCGCGTCGCCGGCAGAGAATACGTCCCGTTGTTTGCTATGTATTGGTCGTGGGGTAAGGGTACCCTGGAGATCACCTGCGGCGTCTGCTCCCCGTCGACGGCCCCGGCGCCGGAGATGCTGCCGCTGCTTGATACGCCGATCAGCCAGAAGGTCCGCTATCTGTCGTTTAGCGCTGGTGACACCGGCCCACAGGCGATCCGCGTGACGTTCCAGAACGTGCCTGCGCCGTATGTGCACTGGACCGGCGTTCGGCTCTGGGTCCAGGAACCCCGGCGTTACTGCGAGAACGCCATGCAGAAGGAGGCGCCTTCGCCCGATCTCCCGCCCGACTACGGCTGCGCGTCTGCCGGCGGAATCAGCCCTGCGTGGTTCTGGGGGGCGGACCTGGGATGCGATCCATACTATACCGACTGGACAACGTACGACATCGTCCACGTTTGGGACGAAGGCGTCATCCCGCTTGGTGTGTATGACGTGCAAGTGATCGACGAAATATGCTCGCCGGACATCGAGGCCAACTACTCGGCGGCGCTGACGCTGACGCAGAACGCTTGGGCCGACCTGGTCCAGGACTGCCACACGACACCGTGCCCGCCGCCGGACGGCAGCACGGGCATCGTGGACGTTACAGCGATTCTGGACAAGTGGAAGAACCTGCCGGGCAACGTGCAGAAGGTCCGCGCCGACATCGAAGGTTCACCGGCCGGTGACCACAGGATCCCCGACCAGGCGATTAACATCACCGACGTGACGTACTGTCTCGGTGCGTTCCTGGGTGATACGTATCCCGGTCCCGGCTTCCCGCCGCCGAGTCCTCCGCCGGTGTGCCCGTAGTTCAAAAAGTGATACGACGAGCTTGGGGCGGGTCGGCATCGACCCGCCCCCTTTTTCACCTCGTTTGGTCTGTGCTATGCTACTGCGTCGTTAACCAGGAACTGAACTGTAAGGATGAGCAACATGGCTCCGAGCATCCAACGTCGCACCCACCGCCGGATCCTGCGCGAACTGCTCTCGCTTCCTACGGCGCCGTTCGCCGAGCATTACGTCATTGACTACGTCAAGGGCTTCTGCGCGCAGCGCAGGAATGTGACGCTGCGTCTAGACGGCGTCGGGAACCTGCTGGCGCGCGTGCGCAAGGGCAGCCGTCGAGTGAAGCGCCCTGCGTGCATCACGGCCCATCTCGATCACCCCGGCTTCGTGGCCGACCGGATGATCGCAAAGCGAAGCCTCCGTGCTAACTGGTGGGGCGGCGTGCCGAAGGAGTACTTCGTCGGAAGCAAGGTTCGCTTTTACGTGGATGGTGAGTGGGTTCGCGGGCGTGTTTGCTCGGTGACAACCAAGAAGAAGGCCGGACGGGAACGGGTCGAGACGGCCGTTATCGATGTTCCAAAGGACGTACCCCCGGGCTCGATCGGGATGTGGGACCTGCCGGACCCGAAGGTTCGCGGCTCGCGGATCTACGCACGCCCATGCGACGACCTCGCCGGCGCGGCGGCCATGCTGTGCGCCATTGAAGAACTGGACCGCGGCCGGGCGAGCTGCGACGCTTACTTCCTGTTTACACGCGCCGAAGAAGTCGGCTTCGCAGGCGCCATAGCCGCTGCGCGCGCCAAGACCATTCCGTCGAAGTGCTACGTCGTCGCCATGGAGACGAGCACGGAGCTTCCCCACGTGAAAATGGGTGACGGGCCGATCCTGCGCGTGGGCGATCGCGCAAGTACGTTCACGCCGGCAGTGACAGCCCACTGTCATCGAGTGGCTCAGGACATGGCCGCCAAGGACAAGAAGTTCGTTTATCGGCGAACGTTGATGGACGGCGGAATGTGTGAGTCGTCGGCCTACTGCCTGCTGGGCTACGAGGCGACGGGCATGTGCGTCGCACTGGGCAACTACCACAACGTCAATAAGCGCCGCAAGACGCTCGGCCCGGAATACATCGATCTCAGCGACTTCAAAAACACCGTGAAGTGGTTCATCGGACTCGCCCGGTCGAAGCGAGCCTACACCGGCCGCGACGACGCCCTGCTCGTACAGCTCGACCAGATCGAACAAACGTACGACGCGCTTCTCCGATCCACTCGGAAGAAGCCGGAGTAATCCGATCCGCCTCTTCGCACGAGCCCTGCCATACCCGGTGGGATTCACCGATTCACCGGCAACGGGCGATCCGAGCAGACAGAGCCACAGACCATGTCGGCAGGGGAGGGCAGTACGGGATTCGCAGATTACCTTCGGCAGTTTCGGGCGCCCTTTCGTGCGACTCTCTCGACAGCACAGCGAAGAAGGCGGATCGTTACGCAGGCGGAGAGCGAGCCGAAGAACGGAAAAAGGGTACAGGCACCTCGCCGGGCACGCTTATCGGTGGCTTGATTGGTCATGAACTCGGAGCCAGCCCCTTTTTCAGCCACCACGGCCGGGTGACGCGCGGTTATCGGGCTACGTATCTGTCCGGCAGTTCGGATTTGCGTCGATCAGGCGAAGCGTGGCAGTATAATCACATAAGGAGGGTCGCGACGGCGCTGCGCGCGGAGGCAGCTACCGCAGCGGGTGCCGTTGCTGATACCGTGTGCTCACGCGGCGCGGTGTGGGTGTGCGCTCGCACGCCTGAGGCTTACCGAGCCGTGTGACACAAACGATGGATAAGAGGAAGAAGCCCATGATACGTTACGCCACAATCTGTTTGGCGTTTGTCGTCCTTGCCACGACCGTCCGGGCCGCCGTGTGGTACGTCGACGTCGACAACTGCCCCGGACCCGGCTCCGGCAGCGCCGGCGACCCATTCTGCTCGATTCAGGATGCGCTTTCCGTGGCAGTGAGCGGCGACGAGATTCGCGTCGCCACGGGAACCTACTACCCGTCCCAGCGGTACGAGCCCGAGACTCCGCGCACGGAAACCTTCCAGCTCATCAATGGCGTCACACTCTTGGGCGGGTATGCCGGCCTGGCCAATCTTGCCAACCCGAACGACCGGAACCTGCTCCTGTACGAAACGATCATCAGCGGCGACCTCGGGCTAGAGGGCGACGATTCCGACAACTGCTTTCATGTCTTCTACCATACTGAGGACCTCCTGCTTGACGCCACAGCCGTTCTCGACGGATTCACGATTACCGGAGGGAAGGCCGACGGAGTGGACTTGCACGTCGCCGGCGGTGGAATGTTCAACTACGCGTCCAGCCCGACGGTGCGAAACTGCACTTTCAGAGGCAACTGGGGTATTGGCGGTGGAGGGATTGCGAACCTGTTCAGTGATCCTTCCGTGGTCAACTGCACATTCAGCCGGAACTCGGCGAACTCAGTGGATTCCCGAATCGCCCAGGGCGGCGCAGTGTACAACGCCGCCAGCAGCCCAACGCTGGAAAACTGCACGTTCCACGCAAACCTGGCAAGCGGCACGGACAGCCTGGGCGGCGGGATGGTGAACGCCTCCGACAGCGCCCCAATAGTCACGAACTGCAGATTCATCGGGAATGAGGCCGACTTAGGTGGCGGAGTGTTTAACTGGGTTGACTGTAACCCCACGATGGTCAACTGCGTCTTCAGCGGAAACTCCGCCCTTTCCGGCGGCGGGATCTTCAACGGCGCCGCCAGCCCGACGGTCACGAACTGCACATTCAGCGGGAACACGGCTGTTGACGACGGCGGTGCGATGTACAACGCCGCCGGCTCGCCCTCGGAAACCAGTGATCCAGTCATCACCAACTGCATCATGTGGGGCAACACGGCGCTTAGTGGACCGCAAATCTTCAGCGAGTCCGGCTCTTCGCCCACCATCACTTATAGTTGTATCCAGGACGGCTGGTCCGGCGCGGGCAACATTGGCGGGCTGCCCGAACACAACCCTCTCTACGCCGATGCCGACGGGCAGGATGATGTCCCCGGCACCGAGGACGACGATTTGCATGTGCTTCCCGGCTCACCCTGCATCAACACCGGCTCGAACGCCGTCCCCAATCTGCCGGAAACCGACCTCGACGGCCACGTTCGCGTTCTGTGCGACACTGTGGACATGGGCGCGTACGAGTTCGGCATCGGCGACTACCAGTGCGACGAGGATGTAGACCTGGACGACTTCGCCACCTGGGAAGCCTGCATGACCGGACCTAATAGCGGGCCTTATCTCGAAGGCTGCGAGGTTTTCGACTTCGAGTACGACGGCGACGTGGATCTCGCCGACGTAGCCCAGTTCCAGGTGACCTTCGAAGGTCAGCCGTAGGACACGCGGTTGATGTCCACATGAGCTGCACCCATCGATGGTGCCACTTCTTCTGTTGGT
>JAUXGE010000370.1 GCA_030622435.1 Planctomycetota bacterium | reverse complement strand
GGCATCGCGTAGCAGTACAGCGCAAGGTCGTTTGTAGCGCAGGCTTCCAGCCTGCACGAGCTGCGATTACGATGCAGGCAAGATGCCTGCGCTACGCGTTTATGGCGACCTTGCGCTATACTGTTAGATAGATCTGCTCGATCACAGACAACGATCACCGCCCACAGACGAACATTCAGGTCGCTATACCTGTGCCGTTGCGCTCGGCGTGACAGTGGCGCCAATACAGACGACACGTATCGCCCGGATCTCTATCGCCCCGACTTATCGGATGACGTACGTTCCGACCAAGCAGACACACTTCGTCTTTTCTCGGGTAATGGCATTTACAAATGAAGATTCGGTCGGTGGATGGTCGAAGGGCACGTTCGAGCAAGGTCCGATGACGTTCTGCTGCCGCGACGAAGCCGGGCAAGGGACCGTCCTGTTGTCCGGCGATAGGCAATACGAGCACCGCCCGATCACGCACGCCGAATCACGGACATGCTTATCAGACCTCGAAGACTTCCGAGGTCTCGTGACGCGGTGCGTAATGGACGGGGTAGTCGCATCCCACTGCTTCCCGCTGGGCGGCCAGAGCCAGTTCAGGGTGGTTGTTCTGCTCGCTCAGGTGTGCGACGGCGATCCATCGCGGGCGCCGCCGACCGCAAGATCTGACGAGTGCCGCCGAGTCGTCGTTGGAAAGATGACCCGACTCACCGCTGATTCTCGCCTTCAACCGTGGAGGATAAGGTCCCGATTCGAGCATGGCCGGATCGTAGTTGCTTTCGAGGTAGGCGGCGTCGAGTGATTCGAGCACCTCCTGCAAGCCGGGAAAGGGGTGGCCTAGGTCCGTGAGAATGCCCAGCCGCTTACTCTCGCACTCGACCACGAAGCCAACGCCGTCGACGGCGTCGTGCGCAGTGGGAATCGTGTGGACGGTAACACCCGGGAACGAGAGCGGTTCACCTGCTCGGAAGTGTCGCACATCGCTTAGCTTGCCGAGATTGCACCATCTCGTGGCCACGGTGTGCGTCCGCTCAGTGATAAAGAGCGCAGGGCCGTACTTGCGCTGGTAGATCCCGGCGCAACCTATGTGATCCCGATGCTCGTGGGAGATTATCAGGGCATCGACGTCGCGGATATCGCGTCCGTGGACAGCCATGCGGCGCTCGGCCATCTTGCCGCTGATGCCGGCGTCGAACAGCAAACGCGACCCGTTGGCCTCGACGTAGATGGCGTTCCCGTTCGAGCCTGATTGGAGCGAGAAGGTCAGCATGGCGCGGGATTGTAGCGGAAAGTGGTCTCCGACGCGCCAACTATTATCTAGTACCATTTCCAGGGAGGGTGTGCCCATATTTTGTGGCGGGATCCTGGGAGCTGGGTGCCATGGCCACGCTCCGAAGAACGCCTGTATTTCAAGGCAGTTTCAGCGTGGCCATGCTTGATCAGCATAGGATAAAGTACCCGGTTTTCCTCATCCCAGCATGCCCGCGCCTCACACTCAGAGCCATCAACACGACCATGTTCTCACTTCACTGAAGGCTCCTCAACGCTCTTCCGGCTTGGGCTTGAAGCGATACTAAAGCGTGTCGGGTGGCCCATGGCTTCTGCCGTGGGGGACTCGAATCGTCGTATCGTGGCCGGGCCGGCGTAGCGGGGTTACCATGCCGCATGATGAAGCTTCCAAAGAATCAACGGATAGCCGCTGCGAGCCCCGAGAGCCATGCCTGGCTTGCTGGGCTCGGGCTCGGTGTTTCGTGCGTGGTCCTGATCGCGTTCCGCCTTCATGCGTTCGATCTGCCTCTCGAGAATGACGAATGCAACTACGCCTACATCGGCGGGCGGTTGCTGGCCGGTGACCGGCTGTACAGCGACCTCTGGGATCACCAGCCGTTCGGCGTCTTTGCGCTTTTCGCCGGAGTGATCGCCGTCTTCGGGGACGCCCCCGAGGTGTTCCGGTGCATGACAACAGCCTTCTCGCTGGCATCACTGTGGTTGATCTTCGCTATCGTGCGTCGAATCACGGGGCCGGCGGCGGCCGTATCGGCAGCCATGCTGTTCGCCATGGCGTCATCCGATCCAGGCACGGCCGGCGAGGGATGCAACCGCGAAATCTACATGATCACGCTGATTCTGGCGTCCTGGTACTTCGCGCTGCGCGGCGGTGGTCGGCAAGGATGGTGGCTGTTTGCCGCCGGCGTGTCGCTGGGCCTGGCATCGACGATCAAAACGATCGTGGCGGTGCACTGGCTGTTTCTATGTGTGTGGGCCTTGGTTGTCACATGCAATGGAACCGACCGCAAACACCGAGTTCGATCTGCTTTGAAAACGCTGGCGTGCCTTGCGGCCGGACCATTCATGATATGGGTCGTCTCCTTCGGCTACTTCACCGTTACGGGACGATGGAGCGAGTTCCTCGACGCCGTCTTCCTTTTCAACTTGAGCTACAGCGGTGGTTCGGAAGGTTTCTTTCACCGCTTCGTACGGTTCTTCGCGCCGGAAGGACACCCGTTTGTTTTCCATAGTGCGCTACCGGTGTGGATCGGCGGGGGCGTTGCGACAATCTGGTTGGCTGCTCACGCCGTCATTCGAAGGAACAGGAACACGGCGGCGATTCTGGCTCTTGTCGTTGGAAGTTATGCCGCTGTCTGTCTGCCGGCACGATTCTGGCCTCACTACTACTACCTGCTGATTCCGGTTCTGATCGTGGCCCTGTCGATCGCGATCGGCCAGTCGCTTGCGTGGCTTGGGCGTATCGCTTCACTCGATCCCTCCACCCTGATCGGTGTGTCCGTTGCATCGCTGGCCGCCTTCCCCGTCGCGTTGCTCGTCACCGAGTACCGCGAGTATCTGAGTCAACCACCGTTCGGCATCACGGTCACGCGGTACAACTCGCGAGACTTTTGGGGTCGGGCACACGGTGAGAACGTGCGTCTAATCACCAATCCCGACGACGAGATCTTCGTGTTCGGAAACGACGCCGAAATCTATTATTACTCCCAACGACGCTGCGCTTCTCGTTTCACGATGATCACGGGTGTGCAAACGGGATATGCCGGCGTGGAACAACGGCGCGCCATGATGTTGGCCGACCTCGAAGAGCGCCTTCCCCGCCTGATCATCGTCCTGTTCGATGAGCGCCATCCCTGGGAAGAGTGGACGGCATTCCTTCGTAAGTACTACGGGGAGCCCGCCGGCTGGGATTTCCACGATCGCAGCCGCGAGCCGATCATGTTCGTCGTTGCCCGCAAGGATCAACCGGTGGAGACGATCGACTGGGACTGGGATCGGTCCGAGGTCGGCGGATGGCTGCTCGGTGACAAGCGATAGCCCATTGCTTGTCGTGCAGGGTCTTGGCGGTATGCTCGTAACATCATGCAGACGGGGACCTTAGACACCGAGCGCATACGAGCGACACTCCGCACCAGGCGGATCGGCAGGCGGATCGAGTACGTCGACTCGACGACGAGCACGAACGACGAAGCGTGGCACTTCGCCGATGACGATCATGCCGACGGCTTGGCTGTCTTCGCGGAACATCAAACGGCCGGTCGCGGTCGACTCGGGCGCTCGTGGCATTCACCCCGCGGGGCAAGTCTGTTGTGCAGCATTCTGTTGCTGGATTCACGGGGTACGTGGAACGGTGGCGAACTGGGTCTGGTGGCGGCCGTGGCTGCCTGCGATGCGGTGGCCGGCGCCACAGACGTCAAACCGGCGATCAAGTGGCCGAACGATCTGACCGTGGAAGGCAGGAAACTCGGCGGAATTCTGATCGAGTCCCGGGTTCGCCACGACGGACTCCGGGCTTTTGTCATGGGCATCGGCATCAACTGCCTCCAGCATCGCGGGCATCTCGAGCCGGACTTGAGCGAGTCGGCTACGTCCCTCGAGTTGGAGAGCACCCGGCCGGTGGATCGGACGGGCGTGGCTGTCGCTCTGTTGGACGAGTTGGACCGTTGGCTGGCTCACGACGAGTCGTTCGACGATGGGCAACTGCGCCATGCATGGCTCGCACGCGCCGGTTCGATTGGACGACAGGTGCGTTTGCGGCACGGCGGACGGATCTACACCGGGTCGATAGTCGACATCGATCCCCGCGCGGCCTTGGTGGTACGACTCGACGACGGCGGCGTACGTGCCTTCGACGCGGCTACGACGTCGATCCTGACAGCAGCAGGCGCCGCGTCATCAGACACTGAGGAGGGTGCGACGTAGTGAAATCAGGCCGGCTGGTGGCGTTGCCAAACGTATCGTAAGTTCGACTCCCTTATGGCGGACGCTGCACAGATGCATGTATACTTGCTTGGCGTAACGACGGGACTGGTAAGGGCAGGAGGCCCGGAGCATGTCCAAACCGCAGGGGCAAGACGACGCGGCCAGCGAGTCCGTTGAACTTGCGACCTCCTTCTGCACCACGCCCGGCGACGCAATGATAATGGC
>JAUXGE010000177.1 GCA_030622435.1 Planctomycetota bacterium | reverse complement strand
TACATGTCCCCAATGTGCGGGCTGGCGATCGGCAGACCTGATATCGTTGCACCATAGCGGTAGTCCAACGTACTCTGGTCGACACCACCAAAGTAGCCTGCCATGTAGAAAATGAAGTCCGATCGCTGGGCGTTGGCAAAACCGGCAGCACAGACGCCCGGCGGCATAGCAAGAAGGTTACATCCACCCCTCAAGAAGCCCCACCCGACTCCGCCGATTGGCCCCTGCAAGGCTTCACAATCGGCGTCGGTTGTGCAAGCGGGACACCACGGCGTCAGCGTGCACTTGAGGCCCGCGGTGTACCCTGATGCATCAAGATCGGCTTCCCACGCCTTCACGGCCAAACCCATGTCACCCGGATCCCAGTCCGAAACATGAATCTCGAACCACAAGTGACGCTCCCCACCGGGATACGGCTGATCGATCGTGACCGTATTGCCGTCGATCGTCACGTCAGAGGGAAGTGCACCCTCCCCCGGGATAACGTCAACGCTCATCGGAACCACCTGCATGATGGTGCTCGTCCGAGCAAACGCCTGACCCACGAAGTTGTTGTAGTAAACCGGGGCATCTGGCCCATAGGCAAAGTAGTAATCCGTAGCACCGTCATTACAGAACGTCGCGTGCGGTTGCACACCTGCATTGCAGCCACCACCGGCCGGAATCCAGTTGGCCTGATCCGCATCCGTGTGGTCGCAAACCACCTCGCCGGGGTTGCCGCTCTGGTCGTCACAGCAGAAGCCGGCGGTGTAGCCGGAGGCCGTGTCACAGTAGCCGTGCTGATCGCATCCCCAGATCGCACCCAAGAAATCGCCGGCACCAACCTGCGGGGCGTTTATGGCACCACCATAGATGAAGCCGTCGGACATACGCCATGCCCAACGGCAGACGTCGCCAGGCATTACCACACCGAAGACCTGATCGCAGTTGATCGGAACCTTCGCGGGGAAGACACACTTTAGGTCATAGACAATGGCCTCGGGCAGATCAGTCCACGTGCACTGCGTTCCGGGAATCGGAGCCGGGCTCCCAGCGTTGCAGGAGGTGTCCTGAAGAGCGAGCGGATCGCCGTCCCACAGCTCGATCGTGAGACCGCCGGTGCCGTTGAAAGCACCGAAGTTGTAGGAACTGACGAAAACCCTCGCCGTCCAGGATGACAGATCGGTGCCCGGCACCCAGCCGTTACCGAAAATCATCTGCGACCATTGCATCGTGCCAGGTTCGTTGTCGTGAAAGTAGCCGTATCCGGAGTCGTACATCTGTGAAAAGACCACAGCCTCGGCACCGGCACCGGTCGCAGTCACGCCGCGTTCGACGGCCTCGTCGTTAATAACCTCGACCACGATGTCCGAGGGATGCGTCGGCGATTCCCACTCGGCCAGCCCGTCCATCGCCTTGGCGTTGGGATCAGCCGCCCTGGGGGCCTGGACCTTGACGATCCGCGCTCGTCCTTCGAGTTCCGGCGGGAGCCGAAAGACTTCCTCCCTACGCGGCGCGGCCGATACAACGGTGCAACAAAGGAGCACGATAATCGCCGTGGCACCTGTCATGAGTCTTGTCATTCTCCCAACCTCCCTCATAAGTCGATCCGCAAGTCATCAAATAACACGTTGTCGTTGAACGCCACCAACCTTGCTCCGCGTTTCTCACCTCGGAACAGCCTGTCCTTACGCCCGCGCTGATCGGCGGCGGTTGAAGTAGACCTTCGCCCCGGCCGCCAACATCAGCGTCATCACGATCAGCCCCCATTCGGAAACCGTGGGGACGCGCACAGGTGTGCATACACTCGGATAGCCGGTGCAGTTCCATCCATCCTCGACCGTGCAGGTTGACGAGCACCCGTCACTGTTGTCCGGGTTCCCGTCATCGCACGTCTCGCCGGATTCGACAATGCCGTTGCCGCAGAAAGAGGCCGGGCACTGGCAGAATCCCGTCGCCAGGTCGCAACTGCCGACGCCAAGCGTGATCGACTCGCAGTCTGCGTTGCTGGTGCAGGGCACTGATGAGATGGGTGTGCCGACGCAATTGCCGTCACCGTCACACTGATCGTACACCGTCTCGCAGGGCTCACCGTCGTGGCACGTCTCGCCCGCATCCAGCGGCGGGTTGTATGGAACGCCGCACTGATCGCCGAGGGCGCACATCCCCGGGTCATCGCACACGTTGGCCGTGCACTGATTACCATCGTCGTTGAACGTGATGGCACCGTAAGCAGCCATGTCCGCCGAGAGGTCGTAGGTCAAATAGTCGCAACACTCATCCGCGCCGACAGCAACAGGGATGGTTTCGCAGTACCAATCATCGACACAGCGATTGACAGTGCAGGCGTCGTCGTCAGCACAAGAATATTCATGATAATTGCAGCCGAAGCAGAGATCCATGCACGTGAGCCTCGGGTGGAAGTAGGTGCCGAAGCCGCCGTCGATGCCCATCCGCTCGCACTCGCAACGCGTGACCGTGTCGCTGATGCAGACGATTGGATCTTCGCTGATGTTGCAACACTGCCCCATCGGGAAGATGATATCAGCGCCGCGAACACCGAGCAGCGGGATGAACTGAAGGTCACCTTGGACCATGTTCGAGCCACTGTTCGGCAGCGTCATTCCAACGGAAAATTCGCCGGCCGGGCAATCGCACGAGGTCTTCAACGTCAACGAACCCAGGTACATGTCACCGATGTGCGGGCTTTGAATCGGCAGCCCAAACAGGGTCGCACCATAGCGGTAGTTCCACGTACTCTGGTCGATTCCACCCATGTGGCCCTGCATGTAGAAGATGAAATCAGGGCGTGCCGGCGCGAAAGCGGCCGCACACTGGTTCGGCAGCATACCAAGAAGGCTGCAACCACCCTTGAGGGCGTCCATGGCGGTTCCGACCTCGCCCTGCAAGGCGATGCAGTCGGCATCGGTCGCGCAAGTAGGAGTCCACGGCTCCAGCGTGCAATCCAAGCCCGCAGCGTAACCGGACGCATCAAGACCGGCCTGCCACGCCTTCACGGTGGTGCCCGTGTCACCCGGATCCCAGTCCGAAACATAAATCTCTAACCACAAGTGACGCTCCCCACCGGGATACGGCTGATCGATCGTGACCGTATTGCCGTCGATCGTCACGTCGGAGGGGAGGGGACCCGTACCCGGGATGACGTCAACGCTCATCGGAACCACCTGCATAACGACGTCCGTCCGAGCAAACGCCTGACCCACAAAGTTGGCGTAGTATTCCGGGGTAGCACCGCTCGCGGTGAAGTAGTAATCCGCCGCGTCGTCCTGACACAACGTCGCATGATGAATACCCCCATACAGCGTGCAGCCACCCTCTGGAGTCCAATTGGCGGGATCCGGGTCCGTGTGGTCACAGGCCTCGCCTTCCTCGCAGCATGTTCCGGCGTTGTAACCCGACGGCGTGTCGCAATAGCCGAACTGCTCACAGGCCCAGACCGCACCCATGGCATCACCGGCACCAATCTGCGGACTGTTTATGGCCCCACCATGGATGTAGCCCTTGGAGATACGCCACGCCCAACGGCAGACGTCTCCGGGCCAGACCAAACCGAAGACTCGATCGCAGTTGATTGTGACCTTCTCGGGGAAGACACACTTGAGGTCGTAGACAGTGGCCTCAGGCAGATCGGTCCATGTGCACATCGTTCCAGGGATAGGAGCGGGGACACCGGCCACCGAGCAGGTCGTGTCCTGAAGACCGAGCGGATCGCCATCCCACAGCTCCAGCGTGAAACCGGCGCTGATGTTGAAGGAACCGAAGCTGTGGGCGCTGACGTACACTCTCGCAACGAAGGACGACAGTTCGTCACCCGGCGTAAAGCCGTTGCCGAAGATCATCTGGGACCATTGAACCGTGCCGGGGGTGTTGTCGAGGAACCAGCCGTACCCGGAGTCGAGCATCTGTGAGAACACCAACGCCTCGTACGCCGGACCGGTCGCAGTCACGCCGCGTTCGACCGCCTCGTCGTTAATGACCTCGACCACTATGTCCGCGGGGTGCGTCGGCGCTTCCCATTCGGCCAGCCCACCCATCGCCTTGGCATTGGAATCAGGCGCCCTGGGGGCCTGGACCTTGACGATCCGAGCCCGCCCTTCGAGTTCCGGCGGGAGCCGAAAGACCTCCTCATCCCGCGGTTCGGACGATACAACGGTGCAACAAAGGAGCACGATAATCGCTGTGGCACCTGTCACGAGTCTTGCCATCACCAACCTCCCTTGAAGGTCGATCCGCACAACGTCGAGTCACATGTTGACGTTGAACACCACCAACCTTGATCCGTAAACCTCACTGCGGCGCATGCACATCCCTGAGCTGCAAAGTCCACGGGATTCGCCTGATAGGCCTCACCCCACTTGAGTAGATGGCGTCGTAGAAAGCGTATACCCGGTTTGAGGCCGGTGGAACCGAGCACGTCCCTCCAACGCTTAAAGATGCATTAGCCAGTGTACTACTTTGGCAAGACGCGCGTCAACGTTCGAATTCGCCACAAACCGCCCGCAGTGTAGCAATGCCGCGCTCGGGTGTGGCGCGTGGATGCCCAAGCATGGCCACGCAAGCGTGGACCATGCCACCCGCCATTGGCGTCACGTTGACATAGGCCATGCGGCGAGTTGCCGGATCGATACGAGACAAAACCTCCCCCAGCCCCTCCTTGTCAAGGAGGGGAGCGGAGATGCTCCGCTTTCGAGGTTGTGGTGTGCGGAAGAACCGGCAAGTATAATCGTCGAGCGGCGAGCCTTGTGCGGTGACGGTGTTGCGAACGTGTGTCTTGATGACTGATCTCGTCAGTGAACCGATCACGCCCTTCGCGAACAGCTTCGATACCGCGCGAATGGGGCGCGGTGAGCCTGGTTTGCCGAAGGGTTTTGTCTGGCGCGACCGGTCGTTCGACATCGTCGAGGAACTGCGTGCGTGGAAGCACTCGTCTCGTGAAGGGGCTCGGGCCGGCGGTGACCTGTACCTCCGCCGTCATTATTACAAACTGCGGATGAGCGGCGATTCCATTTGGACCGTGTACTTCGTTCGGCAGACGCCTCGCACGGGTAACCCCAAGAATCGCTGGTTTCTGTATACGATCGAGACGGAGTGAGTGCCGTTTGCTCTTATTCGGGATTGTGATTTTCGGGTGCCGGATGACGACACGGGAGTCCTCGAGAGGAGCAACTCCCCCACCTTCGTTCGTCATTCGTCACTTCCGAAACCTCGCTTCCATGGAGGTCTGTCATGCTTCGGGAACAATACCCCTACTACCTGGGCGGCAAGCCGGTGCAACCCAACTCGGACCTTGCAGTAGCCAACAAATACACTGGTGAGACGGCATGTCGTGTTGCTATGGCTGACGAGAATGCCATCAACATCGCCATCGGCGAAGCCGTCAAGGCCTTTGAAGACACGCGCAAGATGCCGGCGTACCAGCGACAAGCCGTGCTAAATCACGTCGTTGAGCGCGTGACCCAGCGACACGAGGAGTTGGCCGAGGTCCTGTGTATCGAGGCCGGCAAACCTATCCGCGATGCAAGAGGCGAAGTGACGCGGCTGGTCGATACGTTTCGTGTGGCCGCCGAGGAGTCGGTACGTCTGACGGGAGAGTACATGCCGCTCGACATCAGCCAACGAGCTGATGGATACGAGGGAATATGGCGGCGGTTTCCGATCGGGCCGTGCAGCTTCATCTCCCCGTTCAACTTCCCGCTCAACCTGGTCGCTCACAAGATCGCCCCCGCGATAGCCGTCGGCTGTTCGTTCATTCTCAAACCGGCCAGTTGGACACCCGTGGGCGCCTTGATTCTCGGTGAGATTCTGGCGGAGACGGACCTGCCTGAGGGGGCGTTCAGCATCCTGCCATGCCGCCGAGAGGGCGCCGGCCTGTTCACCACGGACGAACGTCTCAAGCTGTTGAGCTTCACGGGTTCACCCGATGCCGGATGGGATCTGAAGGCACGCGCGGGAAAAAAGAAGGTCGTTCTCGAGCTGGGCGGCAACGCCGGGTGCATTGTGGATGAGGGTGTGGATCTGGAACATGCCGCGGATCGCATCATCCTCGGCGCATTCTATCAGTCCGGACAGAGCTGCATCAGCGTCCAGCGCATCCTTGCCCACGACAGCGTTTACGAACACCTCAAGCAACTGCTCGTTGATCGGGCCGGGAAGCTCCGTGCCGGGGATCCGATGGAAGAGGATACCTTCCTGGGGCCGATGATCTCATTGGAAGACGCGAAGCGCATCGAGCAGTGGGTCAATGAAGCGACCCAGGGCGGTGCTAAGCTCATTTGCGGCGGCAATCGCAACGGCGTCTTCTATGACGCCACCTTGCTGGAAAACGTCGAGCCGCACATGCGGGTCAATTGCGTCGAGGCGTTCGCCCCTGTGGCGACCATGCAGCCCTTCGTCGATTTCAAAGAGGCAATCCGAATCGTCAACGACAGCGTCTACGGTCTTCAGGCCGGCGTTTTCACGAAGAACCTGGACCACGCCTTCTACGCCTACAATGAACTCGACGTCGGTGGTGTGGTGATCGGCGACATCCCCAGCGTCCGCGTCGACAGCATGCCGTACGGCGGCGTAAAGAACTCGGGCATAGGCCGGGAAGGCATACGTTTCGCAATGGAAGACATGACCGAGATCAAGCTGATGTTGATGAACAAGATCGGGCGGCTGTGATCGTCTCTGACGCCGCGAGCCTGGGGATCGATCCCGGGATGTGGCCGTCATTTACTGCAAGTGCGGACAGTTCGTGTCTTCCAGTAGCGTACGGCGTCCCCGCCGGCCGTCGTGCGCAACAGCACGTGCCCGGGAAGACGGCCTGCGAGGACGCAGGCCGCTACAGTCTCCGAACCGCGACCGTGAGGGAGCGGACGATGGGTCGAAACCGACCCGAAAGTTTTGGGTTGTCGCTACACGAGCCTGGGGATCGAACCGGTGCGGATTCCGGGCGGGGTTGTCTTCCTAACATTTACCGAATATACTCTCAATGGTGTGGACGACCCGCGTCACGGCCTCAGGACGGACAACGGTGTGTGCCGTGCAAGGAAGCAGGCGTGAAGCTTCAGCGAATCGACAATCCGCCGAATCCCTTTCTCACTGAGCAGCGCGACTGGCTCGAACCGCCCAGGACGCGGATCGAGGTCTACGAAGAAACTTCGGGCTCGATCCTCTCGCACAACACAAGCCCCGACGTACCGTACAACTGGTCGGTCAATCCGTATCGCGGATGCCAGCACGCCTGTGCCTACTGCTATGCGAGGACATACCACGAATACCTCGGCCTCGGTGCAGGGACGGATTTCGATACGAAGCTGGTGGTAAAACCGAACGCCCCGGAGCTTCTGCGAAAGGCCTTCGGCAAGCCGAGCTGGAAGCGCGAACATGTCGGCTTCTCCGGCATCACGGACTGCTATCAACCCATCGAAGCGTCCTACCGGCTGACAAGGCAGTGCCTACAGGTATGCGCGGAGTGCCGCAACCCGGCCGCCATTACGACAAAGGGATTTCTCGTCGTTCGTGATATCGATGTTCTGTCCGACCTGAACGCCAGGGCCGGGGTTCGTGTCACGTTTAGCGTTCCGTTCGCGGATGCCGCAATTGCCAGACTGATCGAACCTCAGGCCCCACCGCCGGAACGGCAATTCGAGGCTATGCGCCGGCTCCACGAGGCCGGTATCCCGGTGGGCGTCATAGTTTCGCCGATCATCCCGGGTCTCAACGACCGCGACATCCCTCGCATTCTGGAGCAGGCGGCCTCCGCAGGCGCGCGGACAGCCTCCTACACCGCGCTTCGCCTCCCAGGGAGTGTTCAGGATGTGTTTGTCAAACGCCTGCGCGAGGTGATGCCCCTTCGAGCCGACCGGGTAATGAATCTTCTCACTGAAGTGCGGGGCGGCCGGCTTGACGAAGCCCGTTTCGGCAAACGCATGCGAGGCCAGGGTACATATTGGCAGAGCATCTGCGACATGTTCAACGTGTTCAAGAAGCGATATGGGTTTGGAGCATACGTCTCGCCCGTGGGAGATGCTGCCACGTGCGATGCGCCCGACCTGCCTGATGATCCGCAACTCGAGTTTCCGTTTCACACGATTGCTGATTCCTAGACTGATTTCGGGGCTTGTGTGGCATCCGTCGAGGCAGCGAGGGATTCGGGGAACGGGAACTCGTTCTTGCACGCCCGGCAAATGATCGTGGGATCGCTCATTCTTCGCTCATCGCCTTTACCGGGCTCCTTGTGATCTGTCTAAGCCGAGACGCCTTTTGCCAGGCCGGACTGGTGTCGCGGATAACCCCCGCGCGCAGCTATTATAACACGTCCAGTAAGAGCGCACAGGCCAGGTCAACCGGGGTTTAGCGTGGCTTGGGTGGGGTAGCCTGCGATCTGGTGGGAATCCGCCACGGGAGGGGCATCCTGGGAGAAGGTCAATGGTGTTCTCCGCGCGGGGCCGGACCGATGTCGGATGGAGCCAGTGGGCAGCACGAGGCGACATAGCGTCTGGTGGGTGGCCGCTCCTTTACAGTTGCGGTTCTGATTGTGGGTGGCCGCTCCTTCACAGTCGCGGTTCTGATTGTGGGTGGCCGCTCCTTCACAGTCGCGGTTCTGATTGCGGGTGGCCGCTCCTTTACAGTCGCGGTTCTGATTGGGCGTGGCCGCTCCTTCACAGTCGCGGTTCTGATTGGGCACGGCCGCTCCTTCACAGTCAGTTGGCATCGCGACGGCCCTGCCCAGATGCTCGCAGACTTTAGCGGCACCCTGGTTGCGGATTGCTACTCGGGTTATGAGGGTATTGCGCTGGGCAGCAACGGTCGGATCCGTCGAGCGGCCTGCTCGTCCCACGCGCGTCGCAAGGTGTTCGATGCGAAGGATGCCTATCCGGTCGAATCGAGTCTGGTGCTGGCGAAGTTCCAGCAGCTCTATGACATTGAAGACCAGGCGAATGGGATGTCGCCGGGAGAGCGTGCCGCGCTGCGCCAGAGCGCTGCGGCCAAGGTGTGGGACTCACTGGATGAGTGGCTGCGCAGTGATGCGGCCGCGCGTGTGCTACCCAAGAGCAAGTTCGGCGAGGCACTGGGCTACATCCGCAACCAGTGGAAGCCGTTGCAGACGTATTTGAGTGACGGCCGCGTTCCTCTGGATAATAACGAAGTCGAGCAATTGATGAAGCAAGTGGCCCTTGGCCGGAAGAACTGGCTATTCATCGGCAGCGTGCCGGCTGGGCAGCGCGCTGCGGACTTCATCACGCTGGTTAGTAGTGCGTGGCGCAACGACCTGGATGTGTGGTCCTACATCAAAGACGTCCTCGATCGCCTGCTTGCCGGCGAGACGGACTACGCCGCGCTCCGCCCCGACGTCTGGCGCCACACGCACCCCGAAGCCATTCGCGAATACCGCGTCAGCGAACGTCGCGACCGCGCCGACCGCAAACAGTACCGCCGCGCCGCACGTCGGCGCAACACCCCCAAGACCACCCACTGAACGCGTCCCGCGCCCCGGCCC
>JAUXGE010000154.1 GCA_030622435.1 Planctomycetota bacterium | reverse complement strand
TGTCAAAAGAACAGGCGCGCTTTGTTGTGGTCGACTCACTGCTATCTGAAGAAGCGGTTCTGGCATTCGAATACGGCTATGCCACGACTGAACCGGACGCCCTGGTAATATGGGAAATCGGTACAGGCATCTCCCGTCTCTCTCAGCCGTGGGGCTCCACATGCCGTTGTTCACGCGGGAGAGAAGCTGCACACTGTCGGCCATCTGCTCCGGCAGAATCGATACTTTCACAGTGAGTTCCCGTCCACACTCCTCCGGAGCCGCATCTACCTTCAGTTGGATCTGCGACTGGCGGTGGTAGTAGGCTAGGCCGGATGCACCGAATCTCGTGAGAAACCAGAGACCCCCTAAGGCGTCCTCCTTTATGTCGAGAATCCGCTTGCCAGCCAGTGGCGTTCCGGCAACGTCGATTTGGTACAAGCCTTCGCCGAACAAACGAAACGGCGAACCTGTACCCACGGAAACGAAGACCCACGCTCCCCCGGACGCTGCTTCTGAAAACCTCTCGGTGTTTTGAGGCAATTCCACGCAGGCAGCCAGCTTGCGTATGCCCTCATCCTCGATCGACGCCTCGAATTCCTCCGGATCGATAAACAGGGTCATCTTACCGCCATCGCGAATGACGGGGAAGTACTTGCCGGGGGAGGAATCGACTAGTGCCCGCTCGTAGGGCTGCAGATGTTTCTCTCCAATCATGAGTGCACGGGTTTGTCTAAGCGGTGGCTCGACCTCAACCATTTGGCCCTGCTCGTAACGATAGAAGCGCCCTCCCTGAGTCCTGGCTAAGATGCCGTGCCTCAGAGAGTGGAACAGGTAGAGAACATTATCACTGAAGCCAAGGCTGTCCCATCGAACCCCATCATAGTGCTTGACTGAGTTGTAGTTGTGATATCCGAACCAAATACGTTCTTCGGGAGTGACCACGATACCCTGGAATCCGTTTCCAGATCTGAACTCTCCTGCGCCGGCAGCCACTGCCGATGCCAACAACGCCTCCATGTTGTCGAACCGTTCTATGGAGTGGAGACCCACGTCGAAGAACCCATCTGGATGCGCCACCTGCGCGATGAGCAAGTGCCCTCTGTCATCCGTAGCAGAGCGTCCGGTCTTCGTAGTATCGAAGGGCACCTCCTGCTGGGTCCAGTTCTTGCCGTCCCAGCGGGATAGCCTTCCCCGTTGGGTATCCCTGAACATAGCCAGCTGCCCGGGCTTCAGTTCCCAGATTTGACTACCGCTGGTCAGGGCAAACTCCTGCCAGTCGACCGCGGACGGGTGGGTGGCAGGTGGACCATCCCCCAGCCGGAGCTTGGCTACCTGCCCATTGATCGGAAACCAGATACTGCCATCTTGGTGTTGGTGGAGATGGCGGATGCCCTCTGCAAGCCCGTAGCGCCACCCCCACTGGGTCAGCTTCCAGTCGCGAAGGACGGCTATACCATCCTGAGGCTGGCCAAATATGAGGGCACCGTCAGGAGTCTCCAGCACGGAATGCGGGTACTGAGAGCACCGCGTGTTACGCCAAAGCAGGGCGCGCGTAGCAGGAATCTCCGACAACTGCCCGTCGGCTGACAGTACGAAGAACGAGTAGGTGGAAGCGCGCTCGCAACGTCCCAGGATCCAGACGTCTCCGCTCTTTACCGAAAAGGCATCATAGAACCTAGTGTCTTGATGACCGGTGACCGCCACTGCGAGATCGATCTCTTCTCCCGTGGCGAGATCGAATGCGAACAAACCCGGTTTCCCGTAGTTCACTAGAAGAGCTCTTCTTCCGGCCCAAAGCGCTCCCACAATCCGATTCTGGCCTGGGCGCGCCTTAATCCATTTCGGGCATTCGCGTGGTTGCAGCTTGGCTGATCCAGTCGCACAGTACAGCGAATTGTCGTAGTAGAAATAGACCTCTTCACCAAGGTCGAAGATCCCGCTCAAGTAGTGCCCCAGTCGCGCCTCGATCCGGACCCACTTCTCTCCATCATGTACTGCCAAGAAGCGGTTTCCCCAGTTGAATAGCCGACCGTTCTTCGATACGTACAGTCCGGGGGGCTTGTGGGACACATCGTAGTAGAAGGTTGTGAGCAGCTCGGAGGCACCATCATTCAACCTGTAGAGGAGACCCTCGTGCTCCTTCTTCCCCTTCTGTGTTGCGTACGCGCCTCGGTCCGGCCCTCCATAGAGATCGGCGAGGTAGTAACCCGACGACATCGGTCCTGAAACGGGCTCCCTGAACTCCGTGCCATCCAGGTAGAACACCTTGTTGTCGGCCATGATCCAGGGTAAGAGATCAGCCATCTGCAATGGCTTACTCGGGTAACTGCGGGAGTTTCCCGGTGGTCAAGTAGGTTTTGAGGGCGCCGGCGATGGTCTTTGTCGGGTTGAGGCCGCGAAGACGCAGGGTGCGATACACGCTCATCAGGACCGCCTGGGTGGCCGCGCCGTGGTCGCTGCGGTTCGACTGGCTGTTCTTCCGCAGGATGACGGCTGGCCGGATCTGCCTTTCTCCGAAGTTGTTATCCGCAGGCACATAGGGATAATCCAGGAACGTGAAGATGTACTCCCCATAGCGACGCAGGCGTTTCGTCAATCGCCGGGCGTCGGCATCCTCATGTTCTTCGTGTGCCATTCGACCAACACGATGGTTCAACCGATCGATCCGGCTCTGATACCGCTTCGACGCAAAGTCCGGGCGCTTGCGCAGACGAATACCGTCACGCAGCAACCGGCGCAACTTCTTCGCAAACGCCTGCCACTCGGCCGAGTCGTTGCGCTGATCCACCTTCTCCAACTCGCGCAGCAGATGCGGGAGGCACTTCTGGCGATCCGCCGCGTCAACCGAATCGTAGGCGGCCCAGAAATCGGTGATCAAAACACCATCGAAGGCTTCGGTGAAGAACTTCTGCAGGACTGGACTGCCCCGGCAGTACTCAATCATGTAATAGCAATTTCGGTCGTTGGCAAAACACCACAACCAGCTTTTCTGGCCGTTCACGCGCCAGCCGGTCTCGTCGGCGTGGAGGTAGGCGGAGTTCTTCGCTTCCTCCGCGATCCGCTCATACCACGCAAGGAGAATTTCCGCCAACCGCTGCCAGGCGTTGATCAGTCCGCCGGGCGTCAGGTCCGTCTGCAAGTGATACGAGAGTATGTCGATGATCTGGTCGATGGTCACGCCGAGCCCGTAATGGAGCCAGGCCGTCAAGGCAATCAGATGGTGCCCGATTGTAGCATGGGGCAATGCGTCGGGTACGACAGGTTCCACGTGTTTCTTGCACTTGGGACAGTAGTCACGATAGATCGTGTGCTCCGTGACGACCGGATCAATCTCTTCGGGGATGTCTTCAATGGTACGTGTGCGTTTGCGCTCGCAACGCTGCAGGGGTCCGCCGCAGCAGGGGCAGCGTTTGAGCCGGTGCGTCTGATGATCGTCGATCCGGTCGGGTTTCTCCCGCCGATGACCCGGGTGACCTTTCTTGGCACCGGGCTTCTTACGCCGCTTGGGCGTGTTGGGCTTGGTGTAGATCGGCACCATTCCCGATGGTGTCGAGGGGGATGGATGTTGCCCATTACTTTGCCCTTGCAGTTCGACAATGCGAGCCGCTTGTTCGGCAATGCGTGTGTCCCGCTCGGTGATGCGCTTCACCGCTGCCAGCAGAGCCAACGTGACAAGCTCGGGGCACTCCTTGCACAGCTTCAATACCTGGCTTTCATCCAGCTCGCCGCGCACTGCGCGCTGCACAAGCGTCTCTGCCGCACTCCCTTTCGCCTTCCCTGGCTTCATGCTGGTCTACATACCAGCGCCAAGGAGAATGCGCAAATTTACCTATCTTAACATTCTGTGGCCCCAACCCTCACGCATTGCAGACGGCTGATGTGTTACGATCCAGGGAATCCCACTGCTGTCGATGACCATATCCGAGAAGCCCGGCCATTCCGTCTTTGGAATCTGAAACAGCTCGACCTTCGAAGTAGTCTCGGCGGCGGGTTCTAGGACACGATCATCCTCAGCCTCTACAGGGGTAGCCGCCAGGCAAGTGGCGGCGATGAATATGACACCGAGCGCCCTGGTGATAATGCGTTGTCCTCTCATGCCCAGATCCTCTTGGATTGTCACAGCCGAACAACTTCCTGCCCATGCGCATCCAATGCGCGGCTTTCCGCTTCCGTACAGGCTTGCGTGGACTCAAGAATCGAAGAATCAGAAAACCCACACCTCTGCGTCTCAGAACGAACACCGCTCGGTTGTCATCCCTAAGTAGGCCTCGTAATCCCCGTTGCAGAAGAAGGTCTGCCGCCTCCGATTGCAGCGCTGCGTAACTTGATCAGGAAGACCAGTAGCCAGAATTCGTGCAATCCGAGGCTGCTGGTACGATTCGATTGCGATGGTATCATCATCTCTCATCAGATTGTCGGCGCAGCTGCTGCTACAGACCATCGAGAAACGCCCGGTCTACGGAGACGTTCAGGATCAGGCCGAAGTAGATGCGGTGGAAATCGCCGTCGGGGTAGTATTCCTTCTTGATGTCAGCCGCCAATTCCGGCGGTTGCACGTCGTTCCTGTGGACGACCTGGCATTCGAACACGATCGGGCATTCTGCGATTCCTGGGCTCTTGACCTTGCTGCTGGGCAGAAGCGTCAGACCCAGCTCTCCCATCTTGTCCTGGTCGCGACCCGAGACGGTGCCGCAGAGAGTCGCGGCGTCCGTTCGGTCAGCGGGTTGAACGTTGACGGTGAAATCGCCCGTCCTCTCCATGCATCCATAGGTGTACCTTGAAGGCCTGACGAGTACGGTGAAGATAGGCCGCCCCCAGATCCATCCGAACACACCCCACCCGATAGTCATCGGGTTGAGCTTCCCATGTGCATCAAACGACGCCAGCAATATCCCCTCGGCCGCCATACGCTCATGCGTTTCGCGCGCCAGCCCGGGATGGTCCATCCATCGATCAGGTTCCAGATCGACTCGAGGCATGACCGGTTCTCCCAACTTTGAGTATCATCCTCACGATTCCCCGTGCCGGACTTTCGGGCACGGAGACAGTGGGATTGGATCTCCCAGAGCGTGCGTGAGAACGTATAAGAATGAACCGAGCCACGACCGTGAGGGAGCGGGTTTCAGCGGATGAAACCGGACCGCTTCCTTACGGGCGCGTTTTCACCGGATGAAACCTGGCCGCTTCCTTACGGGCGCGGTTCGGATGAGGCTTTCTACGTACGCTCTCAGGAATCCGCCCTACAGCTCGACGTCTATGCCTTCTTGCCCAAGACATCCTCGATCCACGCACGCGCCCGCACCATCGCAGGGAAGCCGAGCGTCGTCACGGCCAGTGTGGCGACGTGGCGGATCTCCTCGGGCGTGCAGCCCGCATCGATCGCCTTGTTGACGGCCGAATGCGATCCACCTTCCAACTCTGCTGCGACGCTCAGAGCCAGCCTGACAAGCGCCGCCGTTTTTCCCTCGAGCGGTCCAGCTTTCCTGGCCGCCTCACCTAGTGCTTCGTAGGCGCCCAGGAGTTCGGGATGTTGTTGCTTCATACGCTGATAGAACTCACGCTGCTGCGTCATCACACAGGCCTCCTCATCGGTTAGGAAGAGTGATAAGAGCAGAAGACAAGACGGTGCGATCCTACCTCGACAACGCGCAGGGGCAGTATCGGAAAGACCGCCAATCTACCACGTCTCCCAGTGAACGATCTTCTCAATGGGCAGACGTGTCAACCGTCCGGGCGGGTTGGCCGGATAGCCCACGGTCAGCAACTCGACCACACGAATCTCTTCGGGAATCCCCAGGATCTCCTTGGCAGGCTGCTCGTAGAAGGCCCCGATCCAACAGGTTCCCAGCCCCTCCGCGACCGCCTGAAGCGTCATATGATCGATGGCGATGGCGACGTCAATCGGGTAACAGGGCTGCCCACACCGCATTACGTGTCCTTCTGTCTCGGCACAGGCGGCGATCACAACGGGCGCCTGAGCCACGAAAGTCTGATTGTTGGCCGCTTTGGAGAGGGCGGCCCGACGCTCAGGGTCCGTAACGACGATAAACCGCCACTCCTGGCGATTGCTGGCCGACGGAGCCAGACGCGCCGCCTCGAGTAGCCGCTCAATTTTTTCCCGCTCGACCGGTTTCTCCGAGTATGAGCGAACACTCCGCCTATTCCTGATTACCTCGATGACATCCATGGCGAATCCTCACACCAATATGAATCTGACTGTGTGACGCGGGTCAGATACCCGCTCTTTGCCTTCCGCACCCTTCCACGGAGGTGTGGTACGGGTTTGAAAACAGCATTTGACCGGCTGATAACCGGTACCACAAGAAACAATCGGATTGAGCTTCCGGGGTCGAGCACATCCTCCCCATCAGACGGCGTGTAGGACGCCATGGAGTGAATCGCACCCAAGGGTACGCGCAGCCGCCCCTGGCCGTGCAGTCCCGGGTCCTCTTCAGACAGTTCCCCCCCGGGGAATCACGCCCGCCCATATCACGACCGGGCTTCGCGGTCTCGGTCTCGACGCCGTCTGGGATATCACGGTCGAACTCTCCTTCGTGAGCCGCGCCGTCCGCAATCAGGACAGAGAGCGTCCTATAAACGGAGATTCAGGATGTGCGCTCGAAATCGCACTTGTCGCAAGAGCAGACGGCCTGAGTCAGGCGAGCTGCCAAATGTCGGAGTGGATCTGGCTCCTTAACTCTATTATTTCCAAATACTTATGGTCGCCACTCTTTCATGTCAGTGTTACTTAATGGAACCGCGCGTTTGATTTCACACAATTCCGCTCGCTGCGAACGCTGGTAATGGGTGAGTGAACATTGACTTTCGCCGCTGCCGTGGCTAATTCCTTAGGGGGAGATCCCCGGTGCAAGTACAACCGCGCGGCTGACCCAGGCGGAGGCAGATCACGGCTCAATTCGACGGCGTGCGTCGCGCGGCTCTGCAATGCGGAGGACACGAGCAGTGGCGTACCAGGATCAACCACAAACGGAGACGCGCGTGTGGGGCGGCCAGCGGGTCCGATATGTCCGCGATATCCGCAAGGTCCCGGGCATTCCGCCTGAGCAGCGTGAGCGGCTGGCCAGGGTGGCTCAGCAGTACAGGTTTCGTGCAAACGACTACTACCTCAGCCTGATCGATTGGACGGATCCCGAGGATCCGATCCGACGACTGATCATTCCTACCGAAGAGGAACTCACCAGCGGGGGCAAACTCGACGCGTGCAATGAGCGGGCGGTGACCGTCGCTCGCGGCGTCCAGCACAAGTACCCCCACACGGTTCTGCTGCTGTGCAACGAGGTCTGCGGAGCCTACTGCCGTTACTGCTTCCGCAAACGCCTCTTCATGGACGACAACGACGAGACCACGAACGACATCTCCGAGGGACTCGCCTACATCGCCGACCACCCGGAGGTAACCAACGTCCTGCTCACAGGCGGAGATCCGCTGCTGATGAGCACGCGGCGGCTCGTCGATGTCCTCGACGCCTTGCGCGCGATTCCGCACGTGAAAATCATCCGGATCGGCTCGAAGATGCCTGCCTTCGATCTCTGGCGCATCCTGGACGATGAGCAGCTCCAAGAGGCGTTTCGGACGTACTCGACGCCGCGACAGCGGATCTACCTGATGGCCCACTTCGATCATCCCCGCGAACTGACGGATGCCGCCGTCCGCGCAATCGACCGCTTCCTGCGGTCAGGAATCATCTGTGCAAACCAGTGCCCGCTGGTCAAGGGAATCAACGACGACCCCGCCGTGTTGGCCGATCTATTCCAGCAGCTCTCGTGGATCGGCTGCCCGCCGTACTACCTGTTTCAGGGACGACCGACGGCAGGCAATGAACCGTACGAGGTTCCGATTGTGCGGGGCTGGCACATATTCCAGGAAGCCCTTCGGCAGGGTTCCGGGCTGGCGAGACGGGCGCGTTTCGTCATTTCGCATGAAACCGGCAAAATCGAAGTCGTCGCCATCGACACGTCGCGGATCTACGTGCGCTACCACCGTGCGAAGGACACCCACAACCGGGGGCGCTTTATGATGTACGAGCGTAACGATGAAGCACACTGGGTAGACCAGCTCGAACCGGTGTCGGGTACGGACACGCCCAAGTTCCCTCCCTCTTCTCGCCTCGAATTGTGCGAAGGACCGGATTGAGGCCCCGGCCGCAGAGCCATCGGTTCCGGACTGCCTGGCAGGTGCTGACAGGTTTCCCTGTGGGCGAGGCGTTGCCGTCCAGGGGGTGATTCTGCGCAACTCGCTGCCTGTCGACGCCGATGGGCGTCATGCGCATAATCACAGCAACTGTGCAAACCTGTGGCTGTGCGAACGCGTGCCGATTGGGATTCCGGAAGCGATGCATATATCCGATGGTCTGTTACCCGCCTCTGTGTGTGCCGGTGGCTACGTTGTGGCCGCCGGCGCAACGGCGATGGGCCTAAGGTGGGTTCGAGATCGCGACGTTCCACGGCTTGCGCTGATGACGAGCGTCTTCTTCGCAGCTTCCCTGATTCACTTGCGGTTCGGCGTGATGAGCGTGCACCTGATTCTGCACGGGTTGGTTGGAGCGGTTGCCGGGGGCGCGGCGATAATCCCGATCGCCATCGGTGTGGCGTTACAGGCTTTGCTTTTTGGCCACGGTGGAATCACGACGATCGGGGTGAACACGGTCATGATGGGCCTGCCGGCCTTGCTGTTCGGTTGGATGGTACGTGCCTTGCTTGCCGGACAATGTGGAACGTACAGGGCACAAGGCACCCAACACGACCGAGATTCACACGGTTCACGAGATCTGTTGAAGCCGGGGATTATAGGCTTCGCAGCCGGCTCCGGGGCGGTCGTCATGTCCCTGCTGATCTTCCTCGGAGTGGGGCTTACGGCCGATCGCGCCTTCTTCCAAGCGATCGGCATCTTCGTTGTGGCGCACATTCCGCTGGCGGTGATCGAAGGTCTGGTCACGGCCGCCGCCGTCGGGTTCCTGGCCAAGGTTAAACCGGAGATCTTCCATGCCTCTCAATAGCTGGGTATACACGCTGCTGATCATGTCGATTAGCTCGACCATTGCACGAGCACACGGAATCTCGGTTCTATGTGATGTCGAGCCTCACAGCCGCGTCGTCGTATCGGCGTATCTCGGAACGGAGCCGGCCGCCGGCGCAGCGGTCCGTGTAACCGACACAAAGGACGCTGAACTTGCAATCGGCACCATGGACGCCGCAGGACGCTATGTCTTCGTCGCCCCTGAAGCCGTGGCGTACGTCTTCGAAGTTACCATTGCCGGGCATCGCGCGCAATGTCGGCTTGATCCGGATCAGGTGGCCCGGCTGAAAATCGGTTCCGACACGTTTTCACACCATGATGCATTGCACCCCGCGGGAGCCGGCCAGGGGGAACACGAATCTCAACCCGCTCCGGCCAACACTCCCGGGCACAATGCGGCATACACCGGAACGCCGCAGCGAGCGAGTCAGTCGACCCCCGCTCACCATCATGACAACGACGCGGACCACACGCATCCGGCCGCCGCCTTTCCCATTGTGGAACTCGTCGCGGGTTTGGCCCTGATCATCTCATTGTCGGCACTGGCGATGACCTTCTCGCTGCGCAGCGAAATTCGCGCCCATCTTCACCAACGGTCCAACCCCGGGGAATAAACAGGCACGATGTGGGCTCTGATCGATCATCATCTGGATATCCGGTCGCCACTACGTGGCTGGCATCCTACGGCTAAACTGATCGGGCTGGGTTCGCTCGTTCTCGCGGCCGCCTGTGCGCGCGACGTGTTGACTGCTGCCGCCGGGCTTGTTCTTTCCATTCTTGTCGTGTCCTTGACCAGGTTCCCTTTGGGTCTGCTCTGGCGGCGCTTGCGCGGATTGATGCTCTTTATCGCGCTGTTCGCTGTTTTGATTGCGCTGACGTCCGACGAGGAACCGACACTGCGGTTCGGTGCGCTCACTCTCTCACAACCAGGGCTCATACTCGCCGCCTTACTCGGCGCCAAGGCGGTCAGTATCGCCCTGCTGGGAGCGGCTCTCGTGGCCACGACGCCGTTTTCGCAACTGTGCCATTCCATGAGGCGGCTGGGATGCCCGGCCCGTGTGATCCAAGTGACGTTGCTGGCATATCGAATGAACTTCGCGTTGGGTGGTGAAGTCGAGTCCACACGATACGCACTATCGGCCCGCGGTTTCACGTGGAGATTGGGCCGTCGCACGTTGCTCACGATCGGAAACGTTCTCGGATCGTTGTTGGCCCGGTCGCTCGACCGCGCCGACAGGCTCTATGACGCGATGTTGGCACGCGGGTACGACGGCACGGTTCATTGCCTGCCCCGCCCGTCGATGACCACCGCGGATTTCCTGGCAACGGTGGTCGCGGTTCTCGCCGCTGTCGCGTTGATCGGAGCGCACTGGTGGATATGACTTGGGCACTCGAAGCCACCGACGTCCACTTTCGCTTCCCGGATGGGCGGGAAGC
>JAUXGE010000300.1 GCA_030622435.1 Planctomycetota bacterium | reverse complement strand
TGTAGCTAAGTGTTGTCTTCCTAAGACCGCTTGGCCTCCGACTTGGCTCCATAGGCCGGATCGAACCCGTCCTTTGCGAGCTTCACCCGGGCCTTCTCGGTCAGTGTCAAAGTCATGTCACGATTCGCGAGCCGCCTGCACAGATACTCGACCTGGATCTCGGCGATCTTTGCCAGGTCATCGCGCGAGAGCTGCTGGAAGATGATCGTCTCGTCGATCCGGTTGAGGAACTCGGGCCGGAACGAGGCCTTGAGTACTTCCTTGATCTTCATCTCGATTTCGACGTCCGCGGCAAAAGCATCATCCGACCCGCTGTCGATCAGCCTCTGGATGTGTTCGCTGCCGATGTTGCTGGTCATCACGACGATGGTATTGCGGAAGTCGATTGTCCGGCCATGCCCGTCGGTCAATCGCCCGTCGTCGAGCACTTGTAACAGAACGTTGAAAACGTCCTGATGGGCTTTCTCGATCTCGTCGAGCAGAATCACACTGTACGGCTTGCGGTGGACGGCCTCCGTCAACCGGCCGCCCTCTTCGTATCCGATGTAACCGGGCGGGGCACCGATCATACGTGCTACGCTGTGCTGCTCCATGAACTCACTCATGTCGATGCGGACAAAGGCCGACTCGTCGTCGAAAAGGAACTGAGCGAGGGCCTTGCACAGCTCCGTCTTGCCCACGCCCGTCGGGCCCAGGAACAGGAACGATCCGACCGGTCGGTTCGGATCACCGAGGCCGGCGCGCAAGCGGCGAACGGCGTCGGACACGGCACGGACGGCCTCATCCTGCCCGACGACGCGCTCGTGCAGTCGATCCTCCATGCGGATGAGCTTTTCCTTCTCGCCTTCGAGCATGCGCGACACGGGAATGCCGGTCCATTTGCTGACGACCTCGGCTATCTCCTCCGAGGTGACCTCCTCGCGCAGCAGTCCGCCCCCCTCGTGCAGCTCGGCCAGTTTACGCTCGCGCGTCTGCAGGGCGTCTTCCAGTTCGAGGGACTCGCCGTATCGGATGCGGGCCGCTCTTTCGAGATCGCCGCGTCTTTGTGCGTCGTCGAGTTCGGTCTGCTGGTCGGCCAGTTGCTGCCGGATCGCCTTGATCGCATCGAGTTCGGCCTTCTCGTTCTCCCACCTTGCGGTGAGAGAGCGGTTTTTCTCTTGCAGACTTGCCAGTGTCCGCTCGAGGGTCACGAGGTGTTTCTTGCTGCCCTCGTCAGATTCCTTCTTGAGGGCCTCCCGCTCGATCTCGAGCTGCATGATCCGGCGGCGTAGCTCGTCCAGCTCAGAGGGCAGCGAATCGTTCTCGATCCGCAGGCGCGAGGCGGCCTCGTCGATCAGATCGATGGCTTTGTCCGGCAGCTTGCGGTCCGTGATGTATCGATTCGAGAGTGTTGCCGCTGCCACGAGAGCGGCGTCCTGGATGCGCACGCCGTGATGTGCGTCGTATTTCGGCTTGAGCCCGCGCAGGATCGCGATCGTGTCTTCGACGGTCGGTTCGCGCACGTAGATGGTTTGGAAACGGCGTTCGAGCGCTTTGTCCTTCTCGACGTGCTGGCGATATTCGTCAATCGTGGTCGCGCCGATGCAGCGGAGTTCGCCGCGTGCCAGTGCGGGCTTCAGCAGGTTCCCCGCGTCGACCGATCCTTCCGCCTTGCCCGCGCCGACTACCGTGTGCATCTCGTCGATAAACAGAATGACCCGTCCGTCGGAATCGGCGACTTCGCGCACGACGGCTTTGAGACGTTCCTCGAACTCGCCTCGGAACTTCGCCCCGGCGATCAGGGCACCCATGTCCAGTGCGACCACTCGCTTGTCCTTGAGTGTCTCCGGCACGTCACCTTGTAGGATTCGCTGCGCCAAGCCCTCGACGATGGCCGTCTTGCCCACGCCCGGATCACCGATCAACACCGGGTTGTTCTTGGTTCGCCTGGCGAGAACCTGCATGCAACGCCGGATCTCCTCGTCGCGGCCTATGACGGGATCGAGTTTTCCCTGACGAGCAATCGCTACGAGGTCACGGCCATAGCGCTCGAGTGCCTGATACGTGTCTTCGGCCGTCTGTGACGTCACACTGGCACTACCGCGAAGCTCTTTCAGAGCTGCGAGAATCGCGTCCTTCGTGGCTCCGCTGACCGTGAGCACCTCCTTGGCTTCGGTCTTGACGTCAGCCAGAGCCAGAAGCAGATGCTCCGTCGAGGCGTACTGGTCCTTCATTCGCTCTGCTTCGCTCTGCGCGGCAAGCAGCACGTCGTGCAAGGCACGACCGGCCTGCAATGATCCGCCCGAGACTTTGGGCAGACGGCTTAGCTCGGATTCGACGATCGATCGAATCTGCCCGATGGCCGCCCCGCTCTTTTCCAGAAGGGGAACGACAATGCCACCGTTATCAGACCCGTTGCCGCCTTCGGCGATCAGCGCAGCAAGCAAGTGCAACGGGCTCAGCTCGCTGTGCCCCATGGTCACGGCCTGCTGCTCCGCCCGCTGCAAAGCCTCGGTTGCCTTGATTGTGAAACGATCCTGTATATTCATAATCCCCCTTCCCGGCAGGGAAGATACCCCGCCGTCATGGGTACTTCAGCACGACGCATACCATCCAGCAATGAGCCGTAAGTGCTTAAATTGCAACAGGTTACGGCTTATGGGCAGGGTGTGAGATACGGCTTTTTCCCTGCCGCTGCCACATTGGCAGGGTAGGGAAACGTGGGCGGAACATGGCGAAACTCGCCTCGACTATGTCGAGCCTGGGTGCGTTATAGAATCGGCGGACGCAGAGAACCGTGTAGGGCGGGTCGTTATTCCGCGCGAGCGGAATGTCGACCCGCCTTTCTCACGCGGCAGGTGAACCTCCCGGCCAGGCTGGAAGAACCACCGACCCTACGTTGCTGTCGTCATGTTCATTCCCTCGGCGACGGTCGTATGCGTCCACAGCACTCCGGTGGGGTACAGACAAGTTCTGGCACAGGATCAAATATCCAAGCATTGCCGACTATATGACCGTGCGCGACTCGGCGCCGCGCGGGAATACGCCGAAGGCGTTTCGGCCTCCAGCCCAGGGTTTTTACCCGCGGAGCGGCTACCCTGGGATCATGGTCGACAGATGAGAGAACAACCCCAACGGGGTTGCGCCATGGTGACGACATCCTATGCCTCAATCGCTGTCCGCAGTCTATGTCCATTGGGCGGGTGGCATGGTCCACGCTGGCGTGGCCATGCTCGTTGCCGATCAAAAGGCGTAGCTCACCAGCAAAGCTGAATTCGACTCCCCCACGGCTAAAGCCATGGGCCACCCACCTGCCCTACTCGTGCGGCATTTGGCCGTGGCGGGCGGTGATTACCGTGTGAATGCCACCGCGGACGCTCCACTCGCTCTCTATTTCCATCCACTTAGGCCGGCAGCAGGCGACCAGATCGTTCAGAATGATGTTGGTGACATCCTCATAGAAGATGCCCTGATCGCGGAACTTCTGCATGTATTGCTTGAGGCTTCTGAGCTCGATGCACTCTGCATCGGCCACGTAGGAGATCCGCATGGAGGCAAAGTCGGGCTGCCCGGTGATCGGGCACAGGCTCGTGAACTCGTGCACGTGATGTTCGATGAGGTAGTTGCGCACGGGGTGCTGGTTGGGAAACGTCTTGAGGATTGATTCTTCTGTCATCATTCGGTTCTCTGCTCTTGCTCGATCAATGCGTCGTGTTGAACCCTGCATCGGCCCGAGCTTTGGTCTCCGGTAACCGGATGCGTCCTGGAAGGATTGTATTACTGTGGGGCAGGCTTTCTAGCCTGTCTCTTGACCGACTGGAAAGTCGGTCCCACATGTTCTCTATGGGGCGTTCTGTGAGGCGCTCAGCTTTCGCTATTCGACATTCACCATTCGCCATTCCGGCCTCACAGCGCGCGGCATACTTCCGCAATCCGCATCAGTCGCTCGAGGAGCGGTTGGAGTTGGTCGAGTGGGTGGACGGTGGCCGGGTCGCTCTTGGCGTGCTGTGGATCGTCGTGGACTTCCATAAACAGTGCGTCGGCGCCGGCAGCGATGGCCGCGGCAGCCAGCGTGCCGGCATACTCACGCTGCCCGCCACTGAGCTTTCCTGCGCCGCCGGGGAATTGGCAACTGTGCGTCGCGTCGAAAACGACCGGCGCGAGGGTCTGCATCTTGGGGATTGATGTCATGTCGTTGACGAGCCGGTTGTAGCCGAAGAACGTGCCGCGTTCGGTCAGGGTGAAGTTGTCGCTGCCCGCTTCGCGCAGCTTACAGGCCACGTTGCCCATCTCTTCGGCTGACATGAACTGGCCTTTCTTGACGTTGACGCACCGGCCGGTCTGGGCGGCCGCAGCGAGCAGGTCCGTCTGGCGACACAGGAATGCGGGCACCTGCACGCAGTCGAGCACCTCGCCGGCCGGCGCCGCCTGGTCGGGCGTGTGGATGTCGGAGAGGACCGGCACGTCAAGTTCCTTTCGCACCCTCCCGAGGATGGCCAGACCTTTTTCGATTCCCGGTCCGCGGAAGCTGTCGATGCTGGATCTGTTGGCCTTGTCGAAGCTGGCTTTGAAGATGAAGGGAAGGCGCACATCGAGGCAGATTCGCTTGATGGCGTCGGCCAGACGAAGCGTATGATCCTCGGATTCGATCACGCAGGGTCCGGCGATGAGGGCGAGCGGCGCCTTGTGGCCGATCGTCACCGGTCCGATCCTGGCTTGTTCACAGTGCACTGGTCGTCTCCTGAATCGTGAATGGCGGCTCAAGCATACCGGAAACGCGGTCCCGGGCAATGCGCGGCCGAGATGGTAGCGGCCTGCGTCCCCGCAGGCCGTTTTCCGGGGCAGGTGCTGATGCATACGACGGTCGGCGGGGACGCCGGCCGCTACGGAAAGGCACGAATTGTTCGCCGTTCCTATCAAATGATGGCCACACCCCATCATCCGCCGACCTTTGACACGGGGGGGCATGCACCCGATCATTTCGGGATCGGTAGCAGTAGATTGAGGTTGCGGGCTTGCCCACGGGGTCTCGTCCCGTCGATGGGCGGGCAGGCTGTTTACATCGATGCGAGGAACGTCATGGCAAAGAAGAAGAGCGGTAGGTCACCGGTGATCGCGGATCGGATCAAGGGATGTCGGCGTCAGATGAAAAAGCGTCGGATTGGTGCGTTGTTGATCACGAACCCGGTGGACTACTTCTACGTGACCGGTTTCACGGGGGAGGACTCGGCCGTGCTGCTGACGCCGCGCGAAGTGCACGTGATCACGGACGGGCGGTTCGACGAATCGTCGAAGAAGGAATGTCCGTGGGCGAAGAAGTGGCTGCGCAAGCTCCTGCTCAACGACGAGATCGCCAAGGTCTGCGCGGAATTGAAGCTGCGCTCGCTCGCGGTTCAGCCGGAGCACATGACAGTCGGGGATCATGCTACGCTGGCGAAGCTTGCAAAGCGGACCCGGTTGGTCAAGGCGCCGCCGATTACGACGGAATTGCGCTGCCTGAAGTCGCCGAGTGAGCTGACCGTGTTGCGTAAGGCGATACGCGTGGCCGAGGATGCCTTCGAGGCAATGGTCAAGACAATCCGTGTGGGCCAGACGGAGCGGGAGATGGCGGCACGGCTGGAATACGAGATGAAGCGGCGTGGCTCGTTGAATCCTTCTTTCCCGACTATCTGCGCCGAGGGTCCCAACGCCGCACTGCCGCACGCCGTGCCGGGAAGCCGGAAAGTGAAGAAGGGCGGGGGGCTGACGCCACTCGAAAAACAGAGGCCCAGTCTTTAACGCAGAGAGACCAATCAACGAATGATAGCCCATATAAACGGAATTCTTGCAACAAAGGGAACCGAGTCCGTGGTGGTAGACGTGAACGGCGTCGGCTACGAACTCTTTATTCCGCTCTCAACCTTCTGCTCTTTGCCCTCTGTCGGCGAGAGTGTCTCTTTAGTAACGTA
>JAUXGE010000040.1 GCA_030622435.1 Planctomycetota bacterium | reverse complement strand
TTTAGCCGTGGGGGACGCGAATCGTCTTGTCCCCCACGCACTAAAAAATGGACCCCCATCCGCAGGCTCGGGCTCGCGGGGACTTCCGCGCAGGTCGGCGCATGCGGTTGTAAACAGCGCGTATGACGGAAAAGAAGAGAATCCTGTTCATCTGCACCGGCAATTCGTGCCGATCACAGATGGCCGAAGCAATCCTCCGCCACCTCGGTGGCGACCGTTTCGAGGCGTTCAGCGCAGGAAGTCACCCGGCCGGGTTCATACATCCACTGACGATCGAGGCCATGGGCGTCTTGGACATTCCCGTGGAGGGTCAAACCTCGAAAAGCTGGGATGAGTTCGCCGACACACACGTCGATGTCGTCATAACCGTTTGCGATGCCGCAGCGAGCGAGACCTGCCCGGCGTGGCCCGGGGATGCGATAGCAGTACACTGGTCCCTGCCCGACCCGGCTTATTTCCCTGGAGACGAGGATGAGCGAGTTCGTTTCGCCATTCAGATCGCCCAGCGGATCCGCGCGAAGATAGAAGGGCTTATCGAGCTGGACTGGGCTGCGGAGCGAGACGAACTGATTGGACGGCTCGTATTCCTGGGTGAAATCTGATCGCACGTGGGGTGGACACGGCAGCGCGTCCTGCCAGACCTGTCGAACTGACATCAAACGACCCACATCCGGCATGTCGAGAGGAGCCGCAATATGACCGACACCCCGGGCCACGACGAACGCCAGATGCAAGCGGCATTGCGCGAGGCGGTCGCGGCAAGCGACTCGGGCGATGTGCCCGTGGGGGCCGTGGTCGTGCGGGATGGGCGGATAATCGGTCGCGGTCACAATCAGCGAGAGCGATTGAACGATCCAACAGCACACGCCGAGATGATCGTGCTGACCGCGGCTGCGGCGTCTGTGGGGAGCTGGCGCCTGGAGGGATGTACGCTATACGTAACACTCGAACCGTGTGCGATGTGCGCCGGTGCGATCGTGCTGGCACGGCTCGAACGGCTCGTGTTCGGGGCGACGGACCCCAAGGCCGGAGCCTGCGTATCCCTTTATACCATTCCAACTGATGAGCGGCTCAACCACCGCGTCTCGGTCACGGGAGGCGTGCTGGAGAATGAATGCGCTGCGGTGCTTCGGGACTTCTTCGCACGGCAACGTGCAATGGGAAAAAAGTAGGGAGAAGGGTCTCGACGAGACCCGTCGTGGTGCTTTACTTCGTAACCTCATCGCACGTGCACTGCTCGAGAGCAGTGGCCCACCTTACGCTGCCAGCTCCAAAAGAGCGGCATCAGCAATGTCCGCAATGCGCTGCCGCGGTCTGCACGGGGGCGATCGCTACGGAGCGCACGCTGCGGCTCCGGATAGCCCACGGGTGTCGCACGTTTGCCCGTAAGTCATCCGGAACAGCATCGGCCGCTCGATGCCGCACGCCAACCGCTATCCGCCGAGCAGGGTCAGCACGTTCTGCGACTGCGCGTTGGCGATCGCCAGAATACTGTTGCCTGCCTGGACGAGGATCTGGGACCTTGTCAGCTCGGATGTCTCCGAAGCGAAGTCCGTATCCCGTATCGTCGCCTCGGACGCGGTCAGGTTCTCGGTGGTAATCTGCAACTGGCGGATGTTGGGCTGGAGCGTGTTCCGTTCGAACGCCCCGAGCCGGCCTCGCAGCACGGCCACCTGCGTAATGACTTCCTCGACAATCTTGGATGCCTGCTGGAAGTTCCCGGTGCCAAGGGCATTTTGCTGTCCGGTCTTCAGCTCGGAGAGGAATCCCACGATGCTGTTGCCGAGCTTGTTGGCCTGCATACTCTTGACGCCTATGTTCTCCTGCTGATTCGTGTTTACCTGCGGACCGAGCTGGAAGAGCGCGCCACCTTCCGTGATGGCGAAGCTGGATGACGCCAGCCCGGTCTCGAGGGACCCGTCGCCAAAGGCTTCGGCCACTGTCATCCCCAGCTTAAGGAATCTCGAGCTGAAGGATAGCTCCAGCCCGTCCGCGGTGGCGGAGATTCCATTGACGGTTGCCGATAGATCGCGCCCGTTGGCCCGGATGTTCGTAAGACCGTCGCGGTCCTGGAGGGTGAAGAGTCCGTTTGAGCTCATCTCCTGTATAGACACGAAGGCCTCACTGCCATATTCCCGACTCAAGAGCCGCATGCCGAGCGCGCCATCGGTGCCACTGGCCACAGCCGTGACGCCGGTCGAATCCACCTGGCGGTTGATGGCGTTCACCATCTCGATGGTTGTCGCGCTGGCCGGGAAGGTGAGCGTGATGATCCCGTCGTTTCCGCGAACGTCGACTGTTACAGCGGTCGCGCCCACACCGGGGTCGGAAAAGGCGAGCTGGGCCTTTTGTGCGGACTGGGCGATCTCGACATCCACAGCGACATAGGCTTGGCTGCCGAAATTGGCACCGTGAACGTGGACGTCGGCAAGCTCGGTCTGTGTGACGCCACTGGTGACGTAATCGAGTTCGCCGTTGATGAGCTTGCGTCCGGCAAACGTAGTCGTGTTGGCGATTCTCGTGATCGAGTCGATCGCGTTGTCAACCTGGAGTTGGTTGGCGGCGACCTCCTCGTCGGAGAACGCGCCGCTGTTTGCTGCCTCAACAAGCAAACCCTGGATGTCAGTAAGTAGCGCTTGTACCTCGTCCAGGGCGCCTTCCGTCGTGGCAATGACATTGATTGCTCGTGACGAGTTGTCCATTGCCTGACTGACGGCCGAAATCTCGGAACGTAAACGTTCCGAAACGATCAGACCGGCCGGATTGTCCGCACCACGGTTGATCTTCAATCCGCTCGACAGTCGCTCGAGAGAAAGCCGCAGAGATTCCTGCGACGAAGTAAGGTGCCGCTGGGCAACGAGCGACGGGATGTTACTGTTAATTCTTGACATGTCCAATCCTCCCTGACTATCCCCGGTCTCTTTCAGAGCACCGGAGCATGTCTGTGCAATCCGATTACTTTGACTTATCGATTCCCTTGGACCGGTGAGTATCGTCGGGCTTGTCGCCGTCGACGGACTTACTGCCTTCCGAACGATCCTCTCCCGTTCCCGGTGATTCCGCCTCGAGCCTCGTTCCCTCCCGACTGGACGGTGTCTTGGGGCTCTTGTCCCGCGTCGTGTCGCGCTCGACGATGTCGGACATATCGCGCGGGCTCAGTTTGGCGGCTTGCTGATTTTCACGTTTGATGGCGTCGTACACTTCCTTGCGATGAACCTGTATCTTACGGGGTGCCGTAATCCCGAGACGGACCTTGTCACCCCGAATGTCGACGACGGTAATCTCCACGTCGTCGCCGATCATGATCGTTTCATCGCGTTGTCTTGATAGCACCAACATAGTCGGCTCCTTCCTTGCCATGCCGATGCGCCGCAGGCTCATACTGCTCCTGACGGCTGTCTCGCCGCGACTGACTGCATCAATCGGGTACGGCGTCCCGGGCATTGACTCGCGTCGGACCACCACTTGGGTGTTCCAAGCCTAATCCCGAGCAGACAGGCAAAACTCACACATTGTTCGTGTCATTTCCGGCCACATTCCATGTTCCCACTTCCCGTGGATTCTACGCGGTCTTCTCCATGGCAGCAGCCTTGGGAATCCGCATGAGCGGGTGCCGCGTGGAGTACCGTTTGTCGCTGAGCACCAGTTGTCGTGCCCGACGGTTGACGACGTTGACAACGAGCGGTCCCTGGAAATTGCCTGTCAGCAGGTCACCGATCTTGTTGACAATGACGAACGTCTGGGCGTTTTCGGCGTCCTTCAGCTCGATTCGTTCCAGATCCTCGGCTTTCACGGGTACCTGGTAGTCAGCCACGAACAAACGCGGATCACACACGACGAAAGCGAGGTCCTGCACGTCCACGGACTGCAACCAGTAGAACCCGCTACCGGCTCCGGTCTGAACGAGGGCGTAGTCCCGTCGATCCGGGAAACCGAGAATACCCTCATCGAACACGATCAGCCGAGCCGGATCCACTTCCAACTGCCCAAAGCGCGATGTTGTAATGATCATCGCGAATCTCCCATGACCGTTTCCCTGCGGCCCGCTTCTCCGAATGGCGTGATCGATCCACGATCACGACTCACCGGCACCTGATACACACGACGCAAGAGCGCCGCGCCCCGGTCTGTCCACACCGGGAAGCCACATTGCCGCACGAGACCTCGGTCACGGAGGAATCGCGCGGGCCACCTTCCATTCCTTCTCAGTGCCGCATACTCGGCACTTTCATCCCCTACCTGAGATAGTCCAGCAGGGACAAGCTCATCAAGCTCGAGCTCACCTGCAAATTCGCTTGTAATTGCGTCAGGGCAGCCTGCATCTCGACGACAGCCTCGGTGTAGTCGAGGTCCTGAACGTTCGAGAGGAATATCTCCGTCGAGGTCGCCGCATCTTCCATCTGGTTGCGTTTCATCGCCATCCCCTGCGATTGTGCCCCGACGATACCGTGCATCCGTGTAGCCTCTGCCTGCAATTCATCGAGTCTTGCACCGGCCGTAACGATGGCCCGCGTGTCGTCGCTGCGAAGCGCTTCTTCCAGATCGATCAATGCGCCGATGATCCCATCCGTTCGCGTAGGATTGACATCCTGCCCGGTAACTTCCACCTCACCGCTTGCCCCAGCGCCCGAAAATCCCAAATCCGCCGCAGCCGATGACAGGTTCAAGCCACTGACGGATAAGTTTCCACTGCCGCCGGTTTCGTCGACCAGACGAATCCCGTTGCCGATCTCCGCAAACGATGCCGTCAGGGCCACACCCGCATCCTGGGCTGACTGGTTGATCCGATCGATCACGTCACCCACAGTGACGGAGCCATCCAAATTCACCGAGAATGTCGAACCGTCACCGGTCGTCATCTCCAGATCATCCTCGCCCTCCTTGATGCCTACACCACGCCCGAAGTTCAGCCGATCGAGCAGTGTAGCCGCATCAAACGTGCGGATCCCGAGATCAGTTGCCGTAGTGCCGCCGTTTTCTCCGATGGTCAGAGACGTTCCCGAAGCCTCGTTGAAGACATCGATGAGCGTCCCGTCATCGCTGATTCTCGCTCGAACCATAACACCCGCATTGTTGATGCTGTTGATGACGTCCTGTACTGTCTGCGCCGCGCTGAGATCGATCGTCGTCGAGCGCGTCCCGTTGGTAACGATCAGACCGCCCGCCAGGTCGATCCCGGCCCCCTGCGCCAAATCTTCCACAGGTGTGACTCGTGTGAGCCGTGGTGCGAGATCCCCTCCCTCGATCGTGTCTGTCGTCGGCTGTGTCGCCAGGATCCCCAGCGCCGATGCGACTGCGCCGGCACTTGTATCCGTCACACTAACCGCGGACCCGCCGGGAGTAATGATCAGACCATGGTCTCCGACGGAGGCGGTCAAGCTCGATCCTGCTTCAGTCGCCGCGTTGTTGATTGCCGTGGCGATATCCCCGATCGTGTCTGCTTCACCCAGATCTACCGTGAATAAGCCGGCGCCTTCGACTTCGTGCAAAACGAGGGTCCCGGTAACGACCCCGCGTCCCGTTGCACCTGCGATGTCATCCAGCCGCGTCGACTCGCTCAGTCGAGGGCTCAAATCGACATCCGTCGCAATCGGGTCGGAAAGTGCACCAAAGACCAGGCTCCCCGCCATATTCATGGGCGCCGTGGCACCCGATCCGACGCGGGTCAGCAAGTCGCCGGTGTCTCCCACGTAGGATACAATGCCAAAAGAGTCGATGAACGGTTGATCCCGGGTGCTACGACCGGCGAAAAGATATCGTCCGTTGAACTGCCTGTTTCCGACAGCCTGGATTTGAAGCCTGATCGAGGTCACCACCTCTGCTTCCGCTTCCCGTTCTGCCGCACTGGTCAGGTTGCTCACGTTCTGACTTGCGACGGCGGCCGCACGTGTGAGAAGATCGTTCACCTCGGTCAGTGCACTATCCGCCGCCGCCAGGAAGTTATCCCCATATTGAAGATTCGCGATGAACTGATTCTGCCGGGACAGCGACTGAGTGAAATCCAGCGCGCGCGCGGCGGACACAGGGTCTTCGCTCGGCGTGACGAAGCTCCGGCCGGAGCTGATCCGCGACTGCGACACGTACAGATCACTCTGGGTCCGACGGAGAGTCTCGAGAGTGAGGCTGCTCTGCAGGTTGTGGCTAATCCTCGTGAGATTGATCGGACTGACTGCCATTATCGCTCCGTGCACAATCGGGCTGTTTATAGCCCTTCCTGGTTCCTCCCGACGACCGCTGCGCTACCGAAGCAGCAGTACAAGCTCCTGAAGCAAATCGTCAACGGTCCGAATGAAGCGAGCCGAACCCTGAAACGCTCGCTGGTACTTGACCAATGCGATGGCCTCCTCGTCGAGGTTCACCCCGCTGATGCTCTCCCGCTGCGCTTCAAGGGAAGAGAGTACGGTCGATGTCATCTCGGCCTCGTCCCGTGCTGAGGCAGTGTTCACCGCCACTGCGTTCACAAGTGTCTGGTAGAAACCAGTAACAGATGTATCACCGAGGTAGTCACTGGTGGCGGTATCCAGCGCCGCCATCCGTCCGGCGTTGGAACCGTCTCCCGAGAGGAAGGCGCCGGCCGCGGCCAGCAGGGACGGTTGCCCGATGAGGGTCTCGTTTACATCGATGTTTCGCGCATCCGTTCCGGTGAACAGGGTGTTGACACCCAGAGCGGCCAACACACCCGAAGTATCCGCCCGGGCTGTCTGACCGTCGTGCCCGAACGTGAAGGTCACGCCGTCTCCGGCCTCCAAATGCAGACGATTGTCGCTGGTGACCGATGCCGTAACGCCCTGCACCTGTGCGTTGATATCCTCGACGAGAGACTCCAGAGTCGTTCCCGAATCAGTTCCGTCGAGGTCAACGTCTATCCGGCAGGCGGTAGGCGTACCCGTCACATCGTCTATCACTGTAATGTAGAAACTCCCGTTTCCGGGCGGGAACGCCAACCCCGATTCACTGCTATCCAGTGGGGTGTCAGTTGAAAGCAGATCGTAGCTTCCTGTAATGGAAGTGAAGCCGACGAGGCCCTGACCATCGCTGTGGATGCGGTTCACATCCGCAATCAAAGCGGCTGCAAGCCGGTCCAGCGTCCCAATGTTTCCGCCTTGCTCTCGAGCCTGGATGAGTCCAGCCAGCGTTCCGCCACGCACGTCGATCTGCTGGTTCGTGTCGGCGAATCGGACCGTCAGGCGCGTAGAATCGCCGTCCACTTCCTCCATCGCAACCAGGCCGCGCACCGAGTTTCCTTGCACCAGCGTCTCACTGCCGACATAGACGTTGACCGTCCCGTTCGGCTGCTCGCGAACTGTCACGTCCATAATGGCGCTGAGCTCACGGAGGAGGCCGCCGCGCTGATCTCGCAGTCCGCTCGCCGGACCTGATCGCCGTGCTTCTGCCGTCGTGATCTCTTCATTCAGACGAGCGATCTCACGTGCGATCTCATCTGCACTGGCGACGATTGTCGCCGTCTGCTCGTCGATGTTCTCCTGAAGTCGCGCGAACTCCTCGCGGAGCCCACGGATTGCGTCGGCCACTCTTGCGGCACTGGCGAGCGCGAGGTCACGGATTGCCAAGTCCTCGGGCGTGTTCTGCACCTCGTCAAACGCACTGTATAAATTCGACAGCGCCGCCTGTAGCCCTGAACCATTCAGATCGCTGAAGAGTGCCTCCACCTGCGAGAAAGTTGCTTCACTGGCTGCGGCAGCCGCCGCCGATCCGATTGCCAGACGAACCCGCCCCTCGAGTGCTTCGTCCACGTTCCGCTGGATGCCCGTCAGAGCGACTCCCGCCCCTGGTTGTAGATCGCCGGTGATCAGCCCACCATGCAGCGGATCGATGTCCGGCGAGAGACGGGTGTAGTCCGGGCTCGATGCGCCGGCGATGTTGTTACCGACGATGTGCAGCGCCCCCTCGTAACCAAGCAGTGCACTGCGCCCGATCTGTAATGCCGAGTTCAGCAATCCCATGGCTGCCTACCCAACGGTTTCAAACAACCGCATCTCCGCGGACCCCACAACGGCCCCTTCACCTGAATACCCGACCGGCTTCCCGCCTGCCGGTCGAACTGATGCAAACACCCAACTGACGTGGTTGATCAGCTCACGCGCGACGGCACCCGCTACGCGGTTGGCTCGCACCACCCGCAGCACGATCTTCCGCAGGTCCGCAACCGCGTCGAGCAGGTGCGTCCTCGCAGGCTCACCCACGCGCCCGGCAAGCTGTGACACAGTCATGTCACGTCCCGATCTCAGAGGGCAACCCGTTTCCTCGGCCACGGCATCCGCCACTTGCCGGCGGAGTCCATCACGCTCGAGGATCCGCCTCGTGAGCTCCTCCTCGCGATCCACGAGCTCGCGCATGGCGGACATGTCGGCCCGCTTCATCGCATCAATCCTGGCCTCGACCAGCTTCAGGAGCCGTTCCTGCAACGTCTTGAGCTCTCCCAACAGTCTGACCAGATCCCGTGTTCGCTTTGCGATCATTCCTCGTTCCATCCGTGTACTTGTCACACGCCCATCTGCAGTTTGCTTATGCGCTCCTGCTGGCGTGCCAATCTCCCGTAAACGGCGTCTGCCAACCCATGCTGCATGGACATTCCGGCCCGTTCTGCAAGGACACCATGCAGTTGGGCGCTGAAGACCTCTTCGCCGTATCCTCCGTGCCCGAAAGGTCCCTTCAACTCGCTTTCGCGCATCGCCTTGAGCAGCGTGCCGAAGAAGACGGAGCCGAACACCTGCCCGACCGTTTCGCGCAGGGTCACCAGATCGGTCGCGACCGGATCACCTGCTGGTGCCGTCAGGTTGACACTAGATACAGCCACCGTCGACCTCATCCTTCGTACAAGAGCTTCGCGTGGAGCTTGCCCGCGCGATGTATTTCCTCGAGAATCGCCACGCGGTCCAGGAAGGGCACTTTCAGCCTGTTCAGCGCTTCGAGCATATCCCGCACATTGGCCTGTCGGTTCTGCTCGGAATCCAATGGGACGAAATCCTGCTGTTCGTAGGCCGCCTGCGGGACCGTGCCGCCTTCCAACGGATTGATCACCGTCACGGTCATTCCTCGCTGCGAGACCACGACCGGCGACATCCTCGTGTCACCGGTGATCACGATCGTTCCGGTGTTGCGATTGACGGTAATGCGCGCCTCGTTGGATTCCATCAGCAGCGGCGTCTGCTCCACATCACGGATCCACGACGCCGGATCCCCTCGCTGGTGCTCGGGCAGCAGGACAACAATGCTCTTGCTGTCCACCGCCAGCGCGACACGCTCCACGTCCGCCGACACGCTCAGCTCCTTGTCCACCGCCTGGGCAACGGCAGCCGCCATCGACCAGCCGGCGTGTGGTTCATCGAGCACGAGCGTGATGTATGCCGCCTGTGGCGTGATCCACGGGCTGTTCAGTCCAACCGACCGGAGTTCCGTCCCACGGACAACCACATTGATGAACACATCCTGTTCCATCCGTGCACCACCGCGAATGTGCCCCACCGTCTTCGCCGAGCCTTCCACCGCAACGGCACCCCGGGCGAACCCGAACAGCCCTTCGACGTTCCGATCATGGTAGACCAGGGGCGTTGGAAGCAGACGACCACCCTCCAGACTCTTGGCCGCCACAGCCGTGATGGCCACGTCCAACAGATCCCCTTCGCGCGCACCATGCTCCGGAATCGTGACCTCGACCATCACAATCGCGACGTTCTTCGCTCCCTTGATGTCCTCGAGCGACTCGATCGGGGCGCCGAAGCGCCCCATCATGGCCGCCAGCGCCCTCATGGACGGCAGAAACTTGTCACCGTCACCTGTCTTGTCCAGACCGGCGACCAGACCGTATCCGAGCAGGGAATTGCGACCCTGTCCCTGGAGACGGGTCACATCACCGACGCGTGCGACGGTGGCCTGCCCGGTCGCCGGACCGGCGGCGGCAAGGAGCACGATCACTGCAATGATGGTTAGAGTGTTTCTCATGGTGTTAAAACGGTTTGATCAAGTCGATCAACCTCGGAATCCAACCACGCCGCGCTGCGGAGCGCAGGGCGCCTTTGTTTCTCACGGAAATATCCTTGTTCGCAATCTGCGTGCTCAGGACCGTGTTATCCGCCGTGACATCCTCCTTGCGACAGACACCCGTCAGTGTGATTTCGCTGATCTCGTCATCATGTCTGACGCGAGCCCGTGCCTCCACAACGAGTATCCCGTTTGGCTTCACGTCGATTATTCGACCGGTGATGCGTGTCGTGAGACGATCTTCACGGTTGGTGTCACCCTCACTCTTGAGCTTGGACCCGTACTTGTAATCCACACTCGGCTTGCCACGATGGAAGTCGGCCGCACCCAAACCGCCGTCGGTCAGGGAGAAGAACGCCTCCAGCTCGCTCTTGACATCGAACTTCGTCTTGGTCTCCAGGTCGGCGTCCGCCTCAAACTTGCGGCTCTCACGGATCACAATCGTGATCAGGTCGCCCACCTTGAATAGCTTGGGCGGAGCTGGCTTGACCGTGACCCAGGAGTGTTGTTCGTAGACGGCGTTGCGTTCGATCTGGGGAGTCTCGCGCGGCGCAATCCTACGAACCTCCAACGCCTCGGCCTGCCGCTGCCGGGCTCCAAGCGATGAGGTCTGCGCGTGCAGGTGGGATGCGCTCGTAGCTACGAGGATCGCCAACAGGATCGGAGAATTCCCCTTCATCATGGCTGATCCCCCCTGGCGATGCGCGTGATGTGCCGTCCCGCCAGACCCGAGCCGATCTGTACGGCACCTGGTCCGACAACAACGGTGTCGAGCTCGATGCGGCGGTTGTCAGCAGCGCGGACCTTGATTGTCTCACCCAGTAGTCCGTCCTGCGTGGCTTTGGCTGTCGTAACTACCTTTACGGCACCGGACACCGACGTGAGGGTGACAAGCTGTCCCCGCATGACCAGCGGGACTGACTCGAGCACCGTGGAATCCAGAACACTTCCGGCCGCAATGAACCGTTTTGCTCGCTGTCCGACTGCCTGCACGGGATCATCCATCCCCAGCTTTTCCAGCCTGGTGAAAGAGACCGGGACCAGTTCGACATCCGATGCCTTGACCGTGGCATCCTGATTGACGGCTCGCCTGGCGATAACCACTCGACGAACCATCGAGACCTGTGCGACAAGAGGTACGGCCTGAACCACCCTGCCATCGGCAAGGACGTCAACCTCGAGCTGAATCAACCCCAGTTGGGGGCCTCCGTGACGTCGAACACGAAACTGGTAGGTAGGCCCCGACAGCGCCAGGACCTGATCCGACGTGCGATCGAAGACCACATCGGCGCGGCCGCCGAAGCGTGTGAGCTCGGCATGAAAATGGTTGATGACAGCCTGTCGAAGTGTGGATCGTCCCGAGTTCGCCAGCCCGTCCACCGAGTCTGCCGCTCCCGTCGGCGACTCCGAGGTCGAGACATTGGAGCCGGAGCGGAAATCGTCGATGGAAAGGGTTGCATCAGCCTGTACGGAGTGCAGGGCTAAGTCAGCAGGGCGCGAGAGCGCGCACTGGGTCGCTCCGCGCAGAGTGACGGTCGCCATGTTGGCACCGTTGCGGGCGAGCACGGAGCGAACCATTTCCAAATGGACGATTCGCGAGCCGCCAGGCGCCGGAGCATCGGTCACGACTAATTGGCCCAGTTTGCGCTCGGTCTCGGCGTCAAAGGCCCTCAGTTCGGCCAGATCCGACAGACGGACGGAATCGTCCACTACGACGGCACTGGGCCACAACCGCACCGTTCCCGCACTCGACACTACAGGCATCAGCCCGACGGTCAGGGTGATCACGATGGCCGGAAATTCCCATCGCGTGGACCGGCCAACACGCTTGCATACACAACTAATGCTCAGGTTGTCGCAATCCTTGCGGCTCATGGTTGCATCCTGCACGCGCCGGGCCGCTGCACCTGCAACAGCCTTGCACGAATACATCTCAGCTCACGTCACACATCCTCAATCATTAGATGCGCTTCAGGTTCGACACGATCCGGAGCGACTCGTCGGCGCTCTGGATCGACTTACTGTTCAGCTCGAACGCACGCTGCGTGGTAATCAGCGCGATCAGTTCGCGCACCGGATCGACGTTGCTCATCTCCAAGGCACCCTGCACCGTCGCACCGAGACCGTCCGTTTCGGGCACCGCGGCCACCGGTGGACCGGAGGCGTCGGTCTCCACATACAGGTTCCGGCCGATCTGCTTGAGGCCTTCAGGATTGACGAACCTCGCCAGTTCAATCTGCCCGACAATGTTGAGCGTTGTCGCCCCCTGCTGCCGGACTCGAACCTCACCGTTGCGGCCGATCGAGGTATCTATGGCGTCGTCCGGAACGACGATCGGCGGCTCCAGCACGGCTCCACCGCTATTACCCAGAACGATGTTACCCATTGCGTTACGCACGAAGTTTCCCGCTCGCGTGTAGGCCGTAATCACGTCACCGTCTTGAACGGTCTCCACCTGGAAGAAGCCCTCACCCTCAATCTGGAGGTCATAGGTGCGACCCGTCGTATCGACTCCACCCGGTTCAAAGTTCATCTGCGTCCCTGACACCTTCACGCCGGTACCGACCAGAATACCGTGCGGGATCGGTTCGTCTTGTGCGTTGGGAATGCCGGGCTCCCGTTTGACCTGATAGAGCAGGTCCTCGAAGTTGACGCGCGATCTCTTGAACCCGTTCGTGTTGATGTTCGCCAGGTTGTTGGCGACTACGTTCAGCTTCTCATCGAGCGCCCTCATCCCCGACGCAGCCGCCTGCAAAGCAGTGATCGCCATACGAAGTTACCCCTTACCGTGAGCGTCCCACAGTGTTGATCGCCTGCCCGGTAATCTGGTCCTGGAGCTTGATCAACGACGCGTTGAGTTCATACGCCCGGGACGCCTCGATCATCGTCGCCAGCCCGTTCATGATGTCGAAGTTCGAGCCCTCGCGGGCCCCCGGATTCAACAGAGCATCGATTGCCGTCATCTCCGTGTCGCCGGCATCAAACAGGTTTCCGCCGACCTTGCGGAGGGATTGTTTGTCATCGGTGGTTCTCAGCCCGATCCTCGCCACGACGGCACGTCCCTGCCGGATCGTGCCATCCTCCGAGATGGACACTTTGCCTCCGGCCTCGTTAACGGCGACCGGTGATCCGGCGTCGTCGAGGACCCTCCAGTGCCCCTCGCCCGCCGACAGAACGAGTTCGCCTGCGGTGTTGAAAGCGAACTGTCCATCGCGAGTGTAGCGTGTCACATTGCCGTCACTCACGGCGAAGAACCCCTCACCGTCGATCGCCACATCCAACGGCCTCTCGGTACGCTCGAGCGGCCCCTGGGCGAAATTCTGATGCGAGGGGCGAACGTCGAGCCCGCCGGGAAGATCGTCTAGAACGGGATGCACGAACCGAAAACCGTCAGGAGCCACTTCGCTCTCGATGCGACGTTGTGCAACTACGGCAAGATCATGCTTGAAGCCCGTAGTGTTGGCATTGGCCATGTTGTTCGCGAGGATGGTCTGACGGTGCTGGTTCACCTTCATACCTCCTGCTGACAGCCATAGGCCGTAGCTGCTCATTGCCTACTCCTCGACACCTTCGTCCGACACGCCTGCTTCAGGAGAAACCTCTCTGATCGCACGCATTGCGCCTGTATCCTCTTCTTGCTTCTCGGCGAGAGCGGCGAAGTGCATCGCTACGGCCTCGAGCGTGCGTTGCCGCACCAATCGGCCCAGCGATGCACAGTCGAGTGCCAAATCATTGGCACTTCCGTTCGATCTTTCGCCTTCCGTGGTGAGGCGCATAGTGATTCTCCAAACACCCACCGCGCCTGGACGCGGCGTTTTCACACGCCCCTCTTTTGACATTGTGCGTGCCAGGAGATGAGTTCGGGGTCGCCCAGCAGGCGCCGACCCGAAGAAGATTTCTCGTAACTACTGCCAGCACAAGAACTTACAATCGCGCGACCTTTCGACCGACCCGGCGTTCAGGCAGCCCTTCGAGACGATCCTCGGCGCAGATTCTGCACATCCATACGCAACACTCGCCGATCCATGTACTTCTCGATGAGGCACATGATACGCCCCCGCTGTCGCAACTCTGTCACAAGCATCCCCAAACCACGCTTGATCACCCGGGTGTTCCACGGCGATTGGGTGCGTCCCCTTACCTCGCGTCACAGGATTGTCACCTACCGGCGTGCAGTCACGGAGTAAAAACTGGCCACTGGGAGTGCCGCGCGATGGTGCGGACTCGATTCCCCACGGACACCGGACAGTTTTGATATGGGATGGGCTCTCCCGCAATATCGAGCTCTTGTTTTTGGACGTTCGAGCCACTACAATCTGCTCGGGCTGATTCCTGCAAGAATGTCGCCGAGGATGACACGACACCGACAAGGAACGTCGGCGCGTGCCTCAAGCCAACGGGTGGCGGCGACCTGATTCTCCCGCAGACAAACATGAAGGAGGAAGGATATGCGCTATAGTTGTGGTAGATCTACGGAGTGGTGGGTGCCCGCCTGTTGCGGACTGTTTATCAGTCTCGCGCTGAGTGGCACTGCGATGGCGGACCTCGTCGTGGGTGAGGTTTACCCTCTGCATCAGCCCAACGGAACGGCGGTCGACGTCCGGATCTGGGGGGATGAATTCTACCATGTTGTAGAGTCCCTCGACGGCTACACCCTGGTACGTGATCTGGATACCGGGTTCGGGTGCTACGCGGACCTCTCCCCCGACGGGAACGAGTTGGTCTCGACCGGTGTACACGTCGGATCGTCGTTACGCGCCACGCTTCGCATCAAGCCACACCTGCGAGTCAATCCCGAGGCCGCCGATGCCAGGATAGCAGAGGCTCGGGCTCGCATCGACGAGGACAAGGCCAAGGTCCTCGGTGCGCTGGGTCGCGGCGTACAAATGGCTCCGCCCACGCTCGGCAACGTCAAGGGCATCGTGCTGCTTGTCGACTTCGACGACCAAGTGGCCACCATCTCGGCATCCGAGGTGGACGACTACTGCAACCAGGTCGGTTACAACGGTTATGGCAACAACGGCTCCGTGCGCGACTACTTCGCGGATGTATCGGACGGTCATCTAACCTATACGAACTTCGTTCCTACGGCGTACTACCGCGCCAACAACACCAAGGCCTGGTATGACGACTCGTCACGGCCCTGCTGCAACCGCGCGCAGACGCTCGTTCTCGAAGCTTTGAACGACCTCGATGACCAGGGCTTCGATTTCAGCCAGTACGATTCCAACGACGACGGTCTGGTCGACGCCATCAACGTGTTCTACGCCGGAACCCGCAACGGTCCCTGGTCCTATGGGCTCTGGCCCCACTCGAGCTGGATCTCGTTCAGCGCCGACGGTGTTTCGACCGGTCGGTACCAGATCACCGACATAGGAAACGAAATGAGGCTCCGCACGTTCTGCCACGAGAACGGCCACATGGTCGGTTACTGGCCCGACCTGTACGACTATGGCTATGAATCCAACGGCGTAGGCAACTTCTGCCTGATGTGCTACGGCGCCTCCGATACGAACCCGGCCGAGCCCAGCGCCTATATGAAGTACCTCGCGGGGTGGGCCGACATCACGGCACTGGTGGGCCCGCAGGCGAATCTACCGGTTCCAGCGGGCGTCAACACGATCTACAAGTACGACAACCCCTACGCCGCGAACGAGTACTACCTGATCGAGAACCGCCAGCAGACCGGGCGTGATGCCTCGATTCCCGACCACGGGCTTGCCATCTGGCACGTCGACGAATACGGCAACAACGACTACGAGCAGATGACAACGCAATACCATTATGAGGTCACCCTCGTGCAGGCCGACGGAGATTGGGATCTGGAATACCGCCGCAACTACGGTGATTCCACCGATCTGTGGGCTGCGCCGTCCTACACCGAATGCACGCCGGAAACCGACCCGAGTACGGATTGGTGGGACACGACCGAGTCGAGCCTGTTCGTCACCGAGATCAGCACGTCGGCACCGACAATGACGTTCACTTTCACGAACAGCTGGGACTGCAACAACAACGGCGTCCCGGACGACCAGGACATCATCAGCGGCTTCAGCTCCGACGACAACGGCAACGGCATTCCGGACGAGTGCGAATGCACAACGACATGCAGCCAGCCTCTGCCGGAGCAACCCATCGCTGTGGCGAAGAGCCGGAGCCTGTCCTTCGCACCGGGTAATCCCGGCCAGTTGACGGCCGTCCGCGTAAAGTTCACGAGCCTTCCCCCACCTTTCGACGTGTTGAATGGGGAGACCATGTTCGTAGGACCACCCCAGGAAACTTGTGAGAACGCCGGACAGACCGCTCCGCCTCCCGGAGGCTGTGAATCCGTTCCCGGGCTTGCTAGCTCGACCTTCCAGGCGGCAACGCTCCAGTGCGATCCGTACTACATGGACTGGAGCACGATTGGTACGGTCCATCTGTTCCACCAGGCCATCGTGCCTGGTGGATTCTATGAGGTTCAAGCGGTCGATCAGGTGTGCAACGCCACTGCGAACAGCGTTTACTCGCTACCGCTGTGGACATCTACTACCGAAGCTTGGGGCGACGTGGTCTCGGACTGCACGACGATGCCCTGCGGCGCGCCCGATGGAGCCGTAGGCGTGACCACCGACGTAACGGCTGTGCTCGATAAGTTCAAGAACCTATCCGGGGCGCCAATGAAGGCACGCTGCGAAATGGAGCCCGCCCAGGTCGACCTGAGCATCAATATTTCCGACGTCACACTGGTGCTCGACGCCTTCAAGGGTTTTGACTATCCGTTCACCGAGGTTCCGGCCGCCTGCCCTCCTCTACTCGATTGACGACGGCAGGGATCGAGCCGTACTGACAACGAAGAACGATCATTGCGAGCGGCGGCGCTAACGTACTTGGCGCCGCCGCTTTCGCGCGCGGCGCCTCGCATGGCACCCATGCGGAGTGAGGGACGGGTCCGTTGTGGGTGCCATGCCCAAGCGCAGCGCGGGCATGTCTTGCGGTGGCCCGCGCGGGCCGCCCGGCAGTGGTCTAGTTGTGTACCACTACGGTGTAAGGATTGCGGCGTGTACGGAGGCCACAGGGCTACGACGAACATGGCCGCGCCCGGCTTCGCCGGGTCTTGGCCATGGCACCCATTCTTGGCCAGACCACACATTCCCGGTGCCACTGCTCTCGAACGGTGTCTTGGCCCGTTGCTTCACGGCATCTGCACTGCTCAACGTGACGTTACCGTCTCTGCACTGCTGACACAGCAGTGGCACACGCCACGGAACGCGTCGTTTCCCGATGTCTCCGTGCACCCTACGGCGCACTCGGACACGACATCTGCAGCCGGCGGTTAAGCCACGGTTCGTACGCGCCGGCTCCGTTGAGCAGGTCGATCACGCGCAAGATGTCCGGCGGGCCGCACACGCCACTTCGATCGGTGTCGCACTGATGGATCTCGCACGTGGCGACGTTGTTCAGACAATCTATGACGTAAAGGATGTCCGCCGGTGCGGAGGTCCGGTCCCCGTTCACGTCCCCCGGCAAATGCGCGATGCAGAACTCGTCACCGGTCTCATTGTACATCACACACGTCCACGTTCCGGTCTTGATCCGGTCGTTGAGGTTGATAGTCACCGACGAATCGTCGTAGGTCATGCCGGCAATAAAGGGCGGGGGCGAACTCTCCGGAACCTCGCGGACCCAGAAGTCATCCGCCGTAACGTCGAACGGACTGCACTGATCGGCGTCCTGAAACGAGATGGTGATGGAATCCCAGCCGGCGGGCTCGGAGCCGTCCGGCCTGCTCGGCTGTCGGGCGTCGATTGCACACTGGGGTGGATCGATGACGACCGGCTGAGTGCAGGCGCAGGCTCCGGTGTCGATCGTGAGCCCCTCGATCCTGGTAACCGGATGCTTCAGGCCGTCGACGTCCAGGAAAAAGGTCAGTTCCGGGTCGTCGATCAACGTCACCCCGTACTCGCCACAGGCGTCCGGAAGCACTTCCAGAGTGAACGTTCCGAAGTATTT